>JANWYM010000539.1 GCA_025055355.1 Abditibacteriales bacterium | reverse complement strand
GGGAACGCCTGCTTGCTCAGCGATGAAGCAGCACTTGACGAACATCGACATGCTGCCGGGGCTGATGTTGAGGAAGTCCACTGCCTCGCGCTTGACGGCGTTGAACACCGACATGGGGTCGCCCAGATGCATCGCCACCGGCACTTGAAGTTTCTGCCGCAGCAGCACATACCAGTCAAAGTTGCGCTTTGGCACGGGGTCTTCAAACACGGCGACCCACTGCCGCAGTTCGCCCAAGGCGTCGGCAAGTTGGATGGCATGCGCAGGGTGGTAGAATCGCTCGTTGGGGTCCACGGTGATTTTGAAGCCTGCGCCCACGGCTTCAGCGACGGCGCGGATGCGCTCCACGTTGGGGTCTTCGAGGGCGCACTTGATCTTGATGCCGTGAAAGCCGCGCTCCTTGCCTTCCCTCGCTTTGCGCGCCAAGTCCTGCGGTGTGCGCCGCCCCGTCCAGTAGTCCACCAGAACTTTGTCCCGCACTTGTTGCCCCAGCAACTTGCACGCTGGCACACCGAGATGTTTGCCCACGATGTCAAAAATCGCCATCTCGAAACAACCGTACGCTGCGTTGCGCGGAATTTCCAAAGCCTGAAGGTTCATCTGGCGCGGGTCTTTACCCTCCACCACCGCCGCACACGCTTTGACATGTTCTTCAGGACACCCGCGCCCGGTCTCGCCGATGCCGACGATACCATCGTCCGTCGTCAACCGCACGATGAACTTGGGCACGTTCCAGAACGCCGACAACACCGCGTCCTGCGGGTCGAACTCCGGCGAGTTGACCGTGTCGGGCTTCATTGGGACGCGGACTTTCCACGTTTCGATGCGAGCGATTCTCACTTTGAACCTCCCAATCTTAGACAGGATGAACAGGGTAAGAAACCATTAAAGCTAAACTTCTGCGTTTTGCGCTTCTCTTCCTCTCTGCTGCAGGAAAGCGTGACAGGCGTTTTCGCAGTAGAGGGCAAAACGCAAAAGTTTAGATACACACTCCAAGAGCCTATCCGCAAACCTTGCTCTCTCCCTTGACCAGGAGGACCCCATAAGGTTGTTGGCTTGCTTTGGACCTCCCCCGATCCCTCCTTGGTAAGGAGGGGAGAGTTTGCGGATAGGCTCGAAGAGGCAAGCAAAAGCTGCGCAGTTGCGGATGGAATCCCCAACTTGTTGGGGACGGAAGACGACCGGACCACCAGTTGGGGACTCCGCCTCCAACTACGTAACTCTTGACAAGCCTACAGGGATACCTCGCCTCTGTGTGACCTTACATCCGTGCCTGTTTCATCCTGTCAAAACACTTCCAGTTCTTTGTCGTATGCGAACAGCGCGGGCATGCCGCCGGTGTGGAGGAAGATAACGGTCTGACCCGCTGCGATCCTACCGCTGCGCACGTGGTCAAGCAAACCCGCAAACGCTTTGCTGGTGTAGGACGGGTCCAGCAGGATGCCCTCCTGACGCGCCATGAGTTTGAGGGCTTCGAGGCACTCCTTCGTCACCTTGCCGTATTCTTCGCCGACGTAATCCTCGGTGAAGTGGATGTCCTCGGCGGTGAGGCGCGTGGCAATCCCCAGAAACTCCGCCGCCATGTTAGCGATGTGTGCCATGCGCTCCCGCGTGTCGTAACCCCAGCGAATCGGCGCGATGCTAACGACGGGAAACGGCGCGTTCAGTGCCTTCGCTGCCAGCGCCAACCCCGCCCCCGTTGCGCCCGCCGAACAGACATAAAGCGCATCGGGGCGGACGCCTTGCGCATCACACTGGTCGAGGATTTCGATGAAGCCCTCGACGTAAGCGCACGCGCTCAAGGCGGTGTAACGCATCCCCGCGAAGACGTAAGGCTTGCGCCCTTGGGCTTTCAGGGTCTCGCCGAACTGGACTTTCGCCTGTTCCAACTCCGCGCCCATCGCCGCGTCCACGAGTTGCACGTGCGCGCCCAACAGGTAATCTAACAGCAAGTTGCCCTGCACCGGGGTTGAATAGGCGTCGCGCCGCAGGACGAGAAAACATGCCAGCCCCAACTTCGCTGCCGCCGCCGCGCACTGGCGGCAGTGGTTGCTCTGCGACGCCGCGCCATGAACGACGCAGTCCGCGCCCTGCGCTAAAGCGTCGCCGAACGAAAACTCCAACTGCCGCGCCTTGTTGCCCCCCAACGCCAACCCCGTGCAATCATCGCGCTTGATGAGCAGGCGAATCCCCAACTGCCGCGACAAATTGGGCAGTTCCTCCAACGGCGTCGGAATATGCGCCCACCGCGCGCGGGGCAGTTGGTTCACCTGCGTCTGCAAGGTCTGTCGCGTCATGTTCTCTCCCTTCCATGCCATTCAAAAAGGAGTGGCTTATGTCCCTCTGGGACACCACGCCACAGGAAAATTACCGACCACAGAGGGGGAGGCTTCTGCCATGGGAGGGCGGTTGTTCTCGATGAAAGAGACAAGGCAGAGCGTCTCCCCCGCGTCTGGTAGAGAGTATATCTGTCCGTGCCCTTCCGCGCAACTCCCGCGTTGGAGCGGCGACATAACTTTTGCTCACCCAAATTGACAAAGGGGTAGGGAGCGAATATAATACAAACCCACATTCAAAGGGAAGGAGTCATGAGGGAGATGAGCTTTCGATTCCAACATCCCACCGCTGAAGGGTTGTATAACCCGCGCTATGAGAGCGACGCCTGCGGGGTGGGGTTTGTCGCGGACATTGCCGGGCATCGTAGCCATCAGATTTTAGAGAGGGCGATGGAGGCGCTGACTAACCTGACCCACCGCGGCGCGATGGACGCGGACGCGAAGAGCGGCGATGGCGCGGGCGTGCTGACGCAGATTCCTCACAAGTTGTTCCGCCGCGAATTGGAAAAGATGGGTTATCGCCTGCCGCGTGACACCGATCTGGCGGTGGGGATGATTTTCCTGCCGCCGCGCCACGACGCGATGAGCGTGGAGGACCGTATCCACTGGGACCGCTGCGGCGTCATCATCGAAGAGGTGCTGAACCATTATGACCTGACCTTCTTCGGCTGGCGCGATGTGCCGATTGACCCGTCGGTGCTGGGCGACAAAGCTGCCCGTGAAATGCCCGATATCAAGCAGATTCTCGTCGGCAAACCTAAAGATATTAAAGACGGCGACGAATTCGAGCGCGTCCTGTATCTGGCGCGCAAACAGATCGAGAAACGCGTGGCAAAGCGCGGCATCAAAAACTTCTATATTCCGTCGTTCTCCCATCGGACGATCGTTTACAAAGGCTTGTTCGTCGCCCCGCAACTCAAACGGTTTTATAAAGACCTGAGCGACCCCTCCTACGAGACGGCGTTCACGATTTACCACCAGCGCTACAGCACGAACACCTTCCCGACGTGGTTTCTCGCCCACCCGTTTCGGATGCTGGCGCACAACGGCGAAATCAACACCTTACAGGGCAACGAGAACTGGATGAAAGCACGCGAGCGGGAGATGACTTCA
>JANWYM010000538.1 GCA_025055355.1 Abditibacteriales bacterium | reverse complement strand
TGTCAGCGGATTTCGGTAGCGGATTAAACGGATTCATTTCGGTTGCCCCGTGACGCCATCCGCTTAATCCGCTACCGAAATCCGCTGACAGCGACATGATTGGCGAGAGGTATGAGCCACGCAACAATGATGGCAGAGAAGTCCGCCCTCTCGGCGGCGGGGGGCAAGTTTTTGACGTTCTTCCTCGCGGGGGAGGAGTATGGGATTGAGATTCTCAAGGTGCACGAAATCATCGGCATGATGCCGATCACCCGTGTGCCGCGCACGCCGCCTTTCATGTGCGGGGTCATCAACTTGCGCGGCAAAGTGATCCCGGTGGTGGATTTACGCCTGAAGTTCGGGATGGAGTCGGTGGCACACACAGACGAGACCTGCATCATCGTCGTGCAGGTGCGGGATGCTGAGATGGGTATCATCGTGGACAAGGTCTCGGAGGTGCGTGACATCGCCGCCTCGGACATCGAGGACACACCCTCGTTCGGGGCAGACGTGAACACAGACTACATCCTGGGCATCGGCAAGTCGGAAGGCAGGGTGAAAATTCTGCTGGACATTGACAAGGTGCTGTCCAGTCAAGAGGTAGTCGCGCTGCACGCGACGACGGAGAGTTAGAACGGAGAGGCGGAGGCTTCTCAATGTGCTGTGATGTGTCAAGGTCAGAGGCCTTGACACTCACCTGACCGCCGGTCTCAATGGCTGGGAGACCGTGCCGGGGTTAAGGCGACATGACATCACGTTGAAGCGAGGTAACAAAGAGTATGTTTAGGAACATTAAATTAACCCAGAAATTAGTAGGACTGTTTCTTGCTTTCGGAGTTCTGCCGATGGCAGTCATGGGGGTCATCGCTTTTCAGGCGGCGAAAGGGATCGAATCCAAAACGGCATCACGCTTTCAGAGCGTCGCCGAGAACATCGCGGACAAAATTGACCGCAACCTGTTTGAGCGCTACGGCGACGTGCAAGCCTTTGGGTTGAACCGCGCGATTTTCCGACGCAACCAGTGGTATAAGGTCGGGGAGCAGCACAACGAAATCGTGCGCGTGATGAACGAATATGTAGATACCTATGACCTGTATTATCTGACCATCTTGGTGGACACAAAGGGCAAGGTCATCGCCGTCAACTCGAAGGACCATGAGGGCAAAGAGATCAACACTGCCCCCCTCTACCGGAAGAACTACAGCCAAGCGCCGTGGTTCATCGCCTGCGCGTCCAAAAACTTCACGACGAAAATGCCGTTCACTGCGCCGGGGAACGATGTGTCCACAGGGACGTTTATTGAGGATGTTCACGTTGACCCTGATGTGAAGGTAGCCTATCCGGGCGACGACGGCTTGACGTTAGGTTTCTCCGCGCCCGTTTACGAGAACGGGAAGGTGATAGGATATTGGAGCAACCGCACGAAGTTCTCGCTGGTGGAATCCATTCTTCAGACCGCCTACGCCGAGCAGAAGGCGGCGGGGTTTCCGGGGACGGAGTTGACCCTGCTGGACAGTGAGGGGCGCATCCTCGTGGATTATGACCCCAGCCGCACGGGCAGGGAGGAGGTGGTCCACGACTTCAACGTGCTGATGCGACTCAACTTGGTGGAGGCAGGCGTCAGCGCCGCGAAGTTAGCGGTGGAAGGCAAAAGTGGCTACACCTGGTCCATGCACGCCCGCAAGAAAATCGAGCAAGCCGCCGGCTATACGCACCTCAAAGGCGCGATGGGTTATCCGGGCATGAACTGGGCTGTGCTGGCGCGTGCGCCGCGCAGCGAGGTGGCGGCTGCCGCTGGCATTACGGCGATTAGGCGTAACATCATTATAGTTGGCGCGGTATCGCTCGTCGTCATTCTCATTTTAGGCACTTGGGTTGGACGCAGCCTGAGCCAGCCGATTGTGAAGATGTCGCACGCCGCCACGCAGATCGCCGCAGGCGACATCCATCAGACGATTGACCACCGCTCCGGCGACGAGATCGGCACGCTGGCTCAATCTTTCCGCGAGTTGATTGACTATATCAAAGGCATTGCTCACGCCGTAGATGCTCTGAGCAAAGGGGATGTGAACGTGCGTGTCGTCAATCGGTCGGAGCGCGATGTGCTATCGCAAAGCGTCAGCCGCGCCATTGTATCGCTGCGGGGCTTGGTGGAGGAAACGAACAGACTCATCCAATCGGCGCAGGAGGGCAAACTGAACGAGCGGGGGAGCGCCGAGAAGTTTGAGGGCGCATATCGCCAACTGATAGAAGGCATCAACAGCACGTTGGACGCGATGGTGGCTCCCATCAACGAGGCGCAGACGGTGCTGCAAAAGGTGGCAGACCGCGACCTGACCGCCCGCCTGACCGGCACCTATCAAGGGGACTTCGCTCACATCAGGGACGCCCTCAACAGCGCCCTCCAAAACCTGGAGGTGGCCCTCGCCCAAATCACCAGTGGGGCAGAGCAGGTCGCTTCCGCCGCCAGCCAAATCAGTGCGGGCAGTCAGACGCTCGCGCAAGGCGCCTCCGAACAAGCCAGTGCCATCGAGGAAATCGCCTCCTCTTTGCAGGAGATGGCGTCCATGACCCAACAGAACGCCGCCAACGCCAAAGAAGCCCAAGCCCTTGCCGAAGGGGCGCGCCAGAGCGCCGCCAAAGGCGTGGAGAGCATGCAGCGGCTGTCGGCGGCGATGGAGAGAATCAAAACCTCCGCAGATGCGACGGCGAAGATTGTCAAGACGATAGACGAGATCGCGTTTCAAACCAATCTCCTCGCGCTCAACGCCGCCGTAGAAGCGGCGCGGGCGGGGGACGCGGGCAAGGGGTTCGCGGTGGTGGCGGAGGAGGTGCGGAACTTGGCGATGCGGAGCGCAGAGGCGGCGAAGAACACCGCGAACCTGATAGAGGAGTCGGTGCGCAATGCTGACGATGGCGTCTCTATTAACGCCGAGGTGTTAAGTAACCTCGAAGAGATTAACGCGCAGGTGAACAAGGTGCGGGAGGTGATGGGGGAGGTAGCGGCGGCAAGCGAACAGCAGCGAGAAGGGATAGAGCAGATCAATCGGGGGATAGAGCAGATGAATCAGGTCGTGCAGCAGGTAGCGGCGAACGCGGAGGAGTCGGCGGCGGCAGCGGAGGAGTTGAATGGACAGTCGCAGACCATGCGCAGCTTAGTGGCGCAGTTCCAATTGAGTGACACATTCCATTCCTCCGAGGGAGGTGCACCCTCCCCGGCGCCGTATAGCCTGAACCCCAGCACGCCCGCCGCGCCAGGCGGGAAGCCGCAGCGGCGCAAGTTCGACAAAATGCTGACGCGAGCGGCGCGGACGGCGGGATACGATGGAGGTCACGCTCTCCCCACCTCTGCCAGTTCAGCGATTCCTTTTGAGGAGGATGAGCAAAACATCCTCCGCGAGTTTTAGGAAGGTCGGCGGTGTTACTGGACTGCATTAGGATGGATGATGAACATAAACGTCCTATCGTATGAACTCCG
>JANWYM010000537.1 GCA_025055355.1 Abditibacteriales bacterium | reverse complement strand
TCAAGGGAGGCAATCATGAAGGAGTCACGCAAGCGCAGAGATTTCGTGAGGGACGTGACGGTGGGCGTTGTCGCGACGGGCGCGCTGGCGTCCGTCGGGCTGGTCAACGCGGAAGCGCAGGCGGGCGGCGCGAAGAACTTCCCCGACTTTCCGACCCTGACCGCCAAAAAGTTCAAGTCGGTAGAGGCGAACAGAGACATCGGCAAAATCAGCGCGAAGACGATGCAGATGCACTACACGCTCTATCAGGGCTACATCGGGCGCGTCAACCTCATCCGCAGCAAACTGCAGACCGTCAGCCTCGCCCCCGCCGACGCGAACCAGAGTTACAGCGACATCCGCTCCCTCAAGGTGGACCTCACCTTCGCTCTCGGCGGCGTGAAGAACCACGAGATTTACTTCAGCAACCTCGGCACCGGCGAGACCACCCAACCCGGCGACGCGCTCTTAGCGCAAATCGTCAAGGACTTCGGCTCACTGGAAAAATGGGCAGCCGACCTGAAGGCAACGGGCATTGCAGGACGCGGCTGGGCGTGGACGGCGTGGGACGCCGACGAGCGGCGGCTGTTCAACTACATCGGCGACGCGCAGAACACCTTCCCCATCTGGAACGCCACTCCTATCGTCGCCCTCGACGTTTACGAGCACGCCTACTGGCTCGACTTCGGCACCGCCCGCGCCGCTTACATTGACGAGTTCCTCCGACTCCTCGACTGGAACGACGTCACCGCGCGGTTTGAAGCCGCCGTGCGCAAGTAGCATCAATCGGGTTCATGGGGTTGATGGAGTTGATGAAGTTCATGCGCTCATGACCCCATGAACCCATGAACCCATGAACCCGTTTCTGTCCGCCGAACCCGAGGTCCTCCTCGTCAACGCCTTCGCCCGCCCGTTTGACAACGCGGTGGCGGCGGCGCGGACGTGCTACTCCTCCAAGGGCATCGTCACACCCGAGGAAGTCGCGGGGGAACTGGCAAAGGATGAGGAGGAGCGAGAACGGCGGCGGCAGCGGCGCGACGCATTGGCAGAGGACATCTTCAAGGCGGGGCATCACACCGTCTTTCAGCACGGCACTGTGCAGTTCACCCTCAGCAACGTCTCGCGTCAGTTCGTCTGGTCGTTCCTGCACAGCCATCCGCATTACAATAGCGAGCAAGTCTCCCAACGCTACGTCGAGGTCAAGGCGGGCAACTACTTGATTCCACCGCTGAAGGGCGAGGCATTGAGCGTCTACGAGGACACGGTGCAAAAGCAGTTTGACGCTTACCACGCTTTGATTGACGTCCTGCAACCCGTCGCGGGCAGCGCGTTCTATCAGGTCTTCCCCGCCCGGCAGAAGCAGCCGCAAAAATGGCAAAGCGACATCAAAAAGAAGGCGATGGAGGTCGCCCGCTACGTGCTGCCCGTCGCCACGTTCACCTACCTCTATCACACCATCAACTGCGTGACCCTCATGCGCTACTGGCGGCTGTGCCAGATGTGGGACGCGCCGCTGGAACAGCGCGTCGTCGTGGAGAAGATGGTCGGCGAACTGCTGAAGGTTTCCCCCGAATACGCGCGGCTGCTTGGCGAGCCGATTCCGTTGGAGGAGACGATCGAGTTCCAGTTTTACACCAACCTGCCGACCTGCCAACCTGCCAACCTTCCAACGTTCTTGCGCGAGTTTGATGCGTCGCTGAACGGCTGCGTCTCGAAACTGATTGACTTCAAGCCGCATAACGAAACGCTGCTGGCGCAGGCGGTGCGCGAGGTGCTGGGCGTTCCAGCCGCCGCGTTACCCGATGACGACGCGATTGCGTTGGCACTTGACCCGTCGCGCAACTGGTATCTGGGAGAGACGCTGAACCTCACCGCCCACTCCAAACTCACGCGGGCGATGGTGCATCCGCACTACACCTTCCGCAAAAAACTGAGCCACACCGCCGACTCGCAAGACCAGCGGCATCGCACGACGCCCGCCTCACGCCCCGTGCTGATTTACCATCTCAGCGACGCCCCCGACTTCATCACCCCCGACCTTGTACGGCACGATGAACGCGCCACGCAGATTTACAACGAAGTCATGGACGCGACGTGGGACGGCATCCACCGCCTGCGGCAGTTGGGCGTCAGCGCGGAGTTTGCCGCCTATCTGTTGCCCAACGCCGTCGCCATCCGCTTCACCGAATCCGCCGACCTTGCGAGCCTCTGGCACAAGCACGCCATGCGCCTCTGCTACAACGCCCAAGAAGAAATCTGGCGCGCCTCGGTCGAAGAAGCGATTCAAATCCGCGAGGTCAACCCGCGCATCGGTCGCTTCCTCCTCCCGCCCTGCGGCTTGCGCGCCCGCGCCCACCTCACGCCTTACTGCCCTGAGGGCAAGCGGTATTGCGGCGTGCCGGTGTGGAAACTCGATGTCCAAGAATATAAGCGCGTCATCTGAAATTTGTGATAAAATAGCCTCAGCCAAGGCGGTGGGAAAGTTATGAGCAAAACGTTGACGACAGCTGTTAGGAAAACCCAAGTAGCGGCAGAACTGGAGGCTGCCTTTCTACGCGCACGAAGAGCCTAAGACCTGCGCCATCGTATCGGTGATCGTCCCCATCGCGGCATTTGCGCGGCGGTGGGAGATGCGCGGTAGATGGCTCGTCGTTGTGCGCAAGAAGAGTTAAGGAGGTTTCCATCATGCGCGTTGACGAAAAAACCATTGAGCAAATCGTCGCCCAAGTGCTGGCGCAGATTGACGGGCAGGCGAACCGTGAAGCGCCAACCCCTCAGCCCTCTCCGCCCCCCGCAGCTCCCCGCAGCCAACCCACAACCGACAGGGAGTTGTTGCGCCTCCATGGCGTTTTCCCGACGGTGGACGAGGCGGTGAGCGCGGCGCGCACGGCGCAGGGGATGCTGATGGAACTGGGCGTGGACAAGCGCAAAGAGATTATTGCTGCGTGGCGCAAAGCCGCGTTGGACAACGCGGAGCGACTGGCGCGGCTGTGCGTGGAGGAAACGAAGATTGGGCGCTGGGAGCACAAAATCGAGAAGAACCGCGTCGCTGCTGAGAAGTCGCCGGGCGTGGAGTTCCTCGAAGCCCCGTTGGCGCTGGGCGACGCGGGTATGAGCATTGACGACTACGCCCCGTTCGGCGTGATTTGCGCGGTGACGCCGGTGACCAATCCGACGTCAACGGTCATCAACAACGCCATCATCATGGTCGCGGGGGGCAACGCCGTCGTGTTCGCGCCGCACCCGACGGCGAAGCGGTGCAGTCTGGAAACGATGGCACTGCTCAACGATGCGGCTGTGTCCGTCGGTGGTCCGCGCAACCTGCTCACCGCTGTCGCCGAGCCGACGATTCGCACCGCGCAGCAGATGATGAAGCACCGCGACGTGGACCTCATCTGCGCCACGGGCGGCAAGGCGGTGGTGCGCGAAGCCCTCAACAGTGGCAAGCGTGCGGTGTGTGCCGGTCCGGGCAACCCGCCCGCC
>JANWYM010000536.1 GCA_025055355.1 Abditibacteriales bacterium | reverse complement strand
TCGCCGATAGCACTGGCCTGTTCTCCTTCTTTGATGTTTTTGTCTCTCTCAATGACAGCGGCAAGGTGGCATTCGGAGGGACATTGGACACGAGCGAGCGAGGTATCTTCGTCGGCGACGGCACAACCATCAACACCATTGTTGATGACACTGGCCCGTTCGCCTCCTTCGGTCCTGCCTCCATCAACAACAGTGGGGTCGTAGCGTTCAAGGGGTTCTTAGATGCAGCCCCAGACCACGGCATTTTTACCGGTCCCAATCCCCTGACGGACAAAGTGATTCAGACGGGAGATACGTTGGACGGCAGGACGGTCAGACTTTTAGATTTCTCCCCGTTTGGCTTAAATGACAACGGCTCGCTGGTGTTCTTTGCACAGTTTGACGACGGGTTTGCCATCTACCGCGCAGACCCCTTGGATGTGACGGTGATTCCTGAGCCGACAACTCTGACGTTGCTTCTCTGTGGGTTTGTCGGAGTTGCTGTGGCAGTGAGGAAAGGGAGGCAACGGAACAAAGCATGAAAGCGCGAAGAGGTGACAACGGGATTGCGAACTGGTAGTTCGCAATCCCGTTTCTTTTTTGGAGGGGCAGAAGTCAGCATGAGTATGGGGCTCGCTCCCGCAGCGTTTCACATCGCGCCTCCAACACCTCCCGATACACCCGCAGATGCGCCTCGATCTCCCGCTGATAGGAGAACTCGCGTTGATATTTGGCTTTAGCGTTTTTGCCAAGTTGGAGGCGCAGGTCTTCGTCAAGGATGAGACATTCGGCTTTCGCCGCAAAGTCGGCTTCGTCGGTGTAAAGGAATCCCGTCACGCCGTCCTCAACGATAGAGCGGTTGCCGGCGATGTCGGAAGCCAGCACCGGCACGCCGACGCTCATCGCTTCCAGCACGGAGTTCGCCATACCACCTTCGGAGAGGGAAGTGTTCAGCACCACATCCGTTTTTTGCAGCAAGCCCCACATCCGATGGTGCGGCACCGCACCGATGTAGAACGCCCAGTCGGCGCGTTCTTCCAGCGCGTCTTGCAGTCGTTCGTAAACGTCCATCTCAATGATCGGACCCGCATAAATCAGCCGCACGTTGGGATACGTGGCGTGCAGGCGTGTCATCGGCTCCAGGGGGAAGAGGACGTTTTTGACCTGCCGAATCCCAGCGGGCAGCAGAAATACGATTTCGTCTCCTGTCAGGCGCAGCAAAAAGCCCGCCTGAAACTCCGCCTGCTCCAGTCGGACCGACTGGGGAATGATGACGACTTTCGGTTCAAGGTCGGGGGCAGCGGCGATGAGTTCCTGTTTCATCGAGTCGTGGAAGGCGATGATGCGCTCGGAGCGGTAGAGTTGTTCCAACACCACGTCACGCCGCTGCGGGTCAAACAGGTCATAGTTGACGTCCGTGCCTGTCACTGTCGTGACCACGGCTGACGGATGAACGGACAGCATCTCCGTCACCGCTGCCGCCGAACGGTAGGCATGGAAGGCGTGCAGGATGTCGGGCTGAAAATCGCCCGCGATGAAGGCGGGCTGCCCGTCAGGGATGTTCTCCAGCGACAGCACGCCCACGTCTACGTCCTGTTTGATCAGTCCCTCCGCAATGCGCTGCACGGTGATAGAGTTGCCGCGCACGGAGGGGATGAAGTAGGGTGTGATGAGGCAGACCTTCATGATGGATGAGAACTGTCAGCGGATTTCTGTAGCGGATTGAGCGGATTATGCTTCGGCAGGCGACAACTGAATCCGTTTAATCTGCCACGAGAATCCGTTGACAGCCATTCACGTCGTTTCTTCCTTGAGCATCAGGTAGAGTGGCGGGCTGAGAACGTAGAGTCCCATCAGACAGGCGATGAGCGGCCCTGAGTCGTTGAGCAGAAAGGTGATAACCGTGCCGATGATGCCGCCGTAGAGCAGGGCGTTGAGCGCGGGACGTGCGACGAGCAAAGGGATAAGACGGGAGCGCAAGCCGGTCAGCAGCCACACCGTCGTTAGAACGACGGCGAGGAGGCACACGTCCCAGTGCCAGTGTCCGAACGTGCGCCCCCAGACGCGGGCTTTGGTCACGAACATATCCGCCAGCGGCGCGACACCTTGCACTTGCATGTCGGCAACGAGCCGCCCCAGATGCGAGCGTCCTTCAGGTGGGCGGCGCATGTCGAGAATCGAGACGAGAACAAGGACGATAGCGAGAATAGCGAAGAGCGCCACCACCGTGCGCCACGCTTTTTTGCTGTTCAGCCCCACGCCCTTCGCTACGAACCACATCGGCACGAACATCGCCACCGCCCCGACCGCGCCGCCCGCGTCCGCGCCCGCTTGGGGGAAGGCGATGATGCCCGTGATGAGCGTAAACAACAGAATCATCATGGTCAACTGCAACCGCGACAGTTTGCCGCTCATCATACCCACGGTTGCGATGCTCCAACCTAACAGCAAGGAAGTCGTTGCATTCCCCAAGCCGTAGTAACGTCCTCCAAAGTAGGAGGAGTAACCGAAGATGGTGTTAAACTCGGTGTAAAAACGCGTCGCCAAACCGCCTATCATCAGCACTACGCCACTGGCAGACAATAACAGTTGCAAGCGGTTGTCGGAGTTCTTGCTGCCTGTCCACACTAAAAACGTCCAACATGCCGTGCAGATAAGAGCGATCAGGACACTGCCCCCGCCCATCTCAAAACTCAGCGGTGCCATCGCGTTGACAAAATGAATCGCAAACGGCAGCAGCGCCACCACTGCCAGCCATCGGCGCAGGGCGGTTTTGACCCGCCACGAGGCGAATGACGGGAATGTCAACACGAGGACGCACGCCAGCAGCACCGCCGCTTCCAACAACGCGAACGCGACGAACACCCCAAACCGCAAGCCTCTATCTGTGATGACTATCAGGCGGTTGTATCGCGCCAGACGTTGCAGGCGTTGGGGCGTCGGCTGGGGAGCAACTTCCGTCGAGACCGCTCGCCCCAAAACGTTCGCCCCCGGCGATGCACCGAGAAATTGCGCCACCGTCGCCGTGACGTCTGCTGGGGTAATGAACCCCGCGCGGCGCGTGCTACCGGAGGTGAGATAGGTTTGCGGTTTGATGTCTTTGCCCCACGCCATCACGGGAAGCATCTCGCCCGCGTGGCGGCGCGGCGTGGACAGCGCGAAGACCAGCAGCAAGTCGCGCTCGCGGTGGAGGACGCGCAGTATTTTTCCTATCAGAGCGTCGGCACGTTGGAGCGCGGTCTGCTTGTGACGCAGGGCGACTTCCTCGACGCTTAGCCACGAGTATACGTCAGCGCGGTAGGTATCGCCGAAGTCAACGACGATGAGGGCGGGCGATGGGTCGGCGTAGAGACGGTGAAACTCATCGAGGAGTTTGGGCGTGTCAATGCGCACTCCATAAGGCGCGTTGGTGTGAGATTGTAGAATGTCGTCACTCACTTTGCCCTTGTCCACGGTGCCGCGAGAATCCATCGCTATCAGCGCGCC
>JANWYM010000535.1 GCA_025055355.1 Abditibacteriales bacterium | reverse complement strand
GCACGACGACCTTCGGGGACAGCGGCTTGTGGGTCGCGGTGGCAGGGCAGGCATCTTGGCAGCGCCCACATTCCATGCAGGCGTCGAGGCTGAGCAGTTGCTGCTTCGTGAGGTGCGTGATGTCGCTGACGCCGATGCGTCCCGTTTCTTCGACCTGTTCCAATGAGATGGGAGCGAGCGTGCCTAACTCCGTCCGCGCCACGAAGAAGAGGTTGAGCGCGCCGGTGACGAGGTGCATCAAGCGCGTGAAGGGGATGAGGGCAATGAAGGTGAAAACGAGGAGGACGTGAATCCACCACATCACGAAATGCGCCGCCCGCGCGCTCTCAAGGCTCATCGCGGAGAAACCTTGCGCAACGAGGAATCCCACCGGCGAACACAGCACGGCAGCCAACGACGGCTGCCACCACAAAATGCGCAGGGCTTCGAGCAGGAAGCCCGTCACGCCGACGGCGATGAGCAACGCGATGACGAGCCAATCGCTCCGCGTATGTCCCACGCTGGATGGAAGTCGCCACCGTCGCCAGGCGAACATCCCGCAGCCGATGAGGAACAGCACGCCGAAGGCGTCCATCGTGAACTCGTAAATCTGATAATAAAGCCCGCGATGAAAGCGCAGCGAGGGCGAAATCATCTCAGCGGCGTGGTCAATCGAGAGCAGCGTCGTGCCGATGAACAGCACCACGAACCCCGCAAACAACAGGCCATGCGCCCGACTCGCAAAGCCGCGTCCGCGCACGCGGTATTGCAGCAAGCCGTCTTTCAGCAATCGCTGCCAGCGTGGCTTCGACCGCCTCCACAGGTCGCGCCAACCCCACGCCCCCGTGCCGCGCTGCCACAACTGGAATCGCCGATAGAAGCCGTAAACGCACACCGCCGTCGCCACAACCGCCAAAACGTAGAAGGCGATTTGTGACGAAACGGGAATGTTGCCGAACGTTTGACGCGTGATTTCCATACGGCTCTTTATTTCGTTGCCTCTGTGCGGATTCCTCCCTCGAAAATCATCCTCGTCCTCGTCGTCGCCCTCAGCACGTCAGCACGTTGGCACGTTGGAACGTTTAACCTGCCAACGTGCCAACGTGCTAACGTGCTAACGTGCTACTGTGCTGGCTGTTTAACAGTTAGAGTCGCGTGGTAGCATAGGATGGGGATACGATGAACGTGTGTGACAAGCACTTCAACTCCCTTGTCCAGCCGTTCATCTGAGCATCGCCGAGTTCGCTCTCTAAGACAAATAGCACCAAAGGTTATCAGATCGCGTTCGCTGTCATTGGCGTTTCGTTCGTCGCAGGACGTTCTGTCTCTCCAGGTGCATCGCTCTACAAGTATGTTCGTCTGCAAGGGCGCAAAGTGTCACATCCCCTAAAGATAAGGATTTTCCGCCCGCAGGCGGATATGCCCTCACCGAGGCGAAATGAAAGACTGTAAGGTTGAGGGTTGAGGGACAGTAGCGCCCCCCGTCAACTTTCAACCGGCCACTGGCAACTCTTCCGTGCGCACGGGACAACGCATCGCCCAAAACTCGCTCTTCCTCCTGCTCGCCCGCTTGGGGAGCGCCGGGATGAACTTTCTGATTCTGTCGCTGCTGGCGCGGTATCTGAGCCGAGACGACTTCGGACGGTATCAGTTCATCCTCGCGTTCGTGACGATTTTTCAGTTCGTCATGGACTTCGGCTTCAGCAGCATCCTCGTGCGCGAAGCCGCCGTGAACAAGCCGCAGGCGCGGCGCGTGTTCGGCGTCCTGCAAGCGATGATGGGCGCCACGTCGCTCGTCGCCTTCGTCGCCATGGTCGCTTACGCCCGCTGGCGCACCCACTATCCGCAGGAAACGGTCAGCATCACGCTGGCAGCGGCGGCGACGATTTTCTTCATGCAATGCAACCTGACCAACGCTATCTTCCGCGCCTTTGAAAAATTGGAGTGGGAAGCCGTCACGGTGCTGGCGTCGCGCGTTTTCGACCTTGTCGGCACGCTGATAGTCATCAAAACCGATGCAGGCGTGCCCGGCATCTTCACGGTCTATCTTGTCTCGCAGGCGGTGCATTACCTGCTGAGTTTGACGATTTGCGGCGTTAAGTTCGTGCGCCCCGCGTTCGTGGTGGATTTTGACCTGATGAAGTCGCTGTTCTTGGCGGCTGCGCCGCTGGGGGTCGCGCAGATTTTCCGCCGCGTGTCGTGGCAGGTGGACGTGATGCTCCTTGAGGCGATGGTCGGTTTGCAGTTTGTCGCGCTGTTCAGCGGCGCGTATCGCATCGTTTGGGGGCTGATGATTCTGCCCAACGCCTTGGGTGCGTCGCTGTTTCCCGTCCTGTCGAACTTAGCGCAATCGTCTCCGCAGCGGCTTCTCAACGCCTATGAGCGGACGTTGAAATACCTCATCGTTCTCGGTCTGTTCATCGCCGTCGTCGGGACCTTAGCGGCGGAGCCAATCGTGCGCCTGCTGCTGGGTCACAAATACGTCGGCGCGAAGTTCGCGGGGTCGGTGCTGGCGCTGCAAATCGTGATTTGGGCGGTGGTGTTCATCTTTCCCAGTGCGGTGTTCGGTTATGTGTTCACGGCGCTGCACCGTCAGAAGTTGTTCACGGTTTGTTCGGCGGCGTGTCTGGGCATCAACATCGCCCTGGACCTGCTGCTCATCCCGCGCTGGCAGCACATCGGCGCGTGCGTGGGAACGGTGACGGCGGAAATGGTGTTATTTGCGCTGGGAGCGTTCTACCTCGCGCGGTTCGTCGGCACCGTGTCGTGGAGTCAAGTCGCGTTCAAGCCGCTCCTCGCCGCAGCGGTGATGGGGGCTCAACTGTATTTTTTCCGTGACGCGCCCCCGATGGTGTTGCCTATCGCGCTGATAGGGGCAGGCGCTGTTTACGCGCTGATGTTGCTGATGCTGGGCACGTTCACCGCCGATGAACTCGCGCTATGGTCCAGACGAAAACCGAAGCAGCCAACAGGAGATGAGGCATGAAAACATCGCAGCAACCGTCGCGGTTACTTGAGTGGCAGTTGCAACAACTTGCGCAGCCTTATTGCGAGCAACTCAACATTCCCGTTCCGCGCATTTACACGCATCTGACGTTGAAGGCGTGGTGTCGTCTCATTCGGCGCAAGCGCGCGGCGTATTTCGGGCAGGCGAGCCGCTCTCATCACGCGATTCTCGTCCGCGCCGACCGCCTGCCGACGGAGCAGGCGTTACTCGCCACGCTCGTTCATGAACTCGTCCACCTGCGCTACAAGTCCTACACTGAGCGGAAGGTTTACCTCAAAGTGGAAGAACTCACCGGCATCCCCGTCGAGGAGCAACTGCGTCACAGTGCGAACGGCCGTTACGTTTACAAATGCACTCGACCCGGCTGCCGCTACGTCGCCTATTTCCGCCAGCCGCCGAAGCGGATTTACCTGTGCGGGTTCTGTCGGAAGCCCAGACCGAGGCTGACGTTCGCTGGGAAAAGGGAATGAACCCTCCCC
>JANWYM010000534.1 GCA_025055355.1 Abditibacteriales bacterium | reverse complement strand
ATTGTCTTTAGAGGGCATCGTGCCAGCCATCGGGCACACGAGCGCGACGGCAGAGGACATTGCCAACGCAGTGAAAGCCGGAGCAAAAATTTCCACTCACCTTGGCAACGGCGCGCACGCGATACTGCCCCGCCATCCCAACTATATCTGGGAGCAGTTGGCATGCGACGACCTATGGGCGAGCCTCATCGTGGACGGTCATCACCTGCCGCCATCGGTGGTGAAGTGCATGGTGCGCGCCAAGGGCGTCGCGCGCTGCGTGTTGACCAGCGATGCCATTGCCGTCGCGGGACTGCCGCCGGGACGATACCGTTTCGGCGAACGGGAGATAGAGGTCAGCGCCACCTATCGCGTGGGGTTGCCTGGCACGCCGTTTCTGATGGGGTCGGCGCTGGAGTTACGACGCGGCGTTGAGAACGTCATGCGCTTCGCCGGTGTCTCGTTGGCGGACGCGATTGATATGGCGTCGTTTAATCCCGCCCAGCTATTGGGTATAACTCGCCAAACTGGGGGTATTGAGGCAGGGCAACGAGCCAATCTTATCCTGTTTGACTATGATGAATCACAGCAATCTCTGCACCTCATCGCTACGTTCTTCAACGGGGAGGATTGGAGTCCTCCCTAAATATTTCCCTGAGGAGGCTTATGACACGACTCATTCTGTTCGACACAGACACCGACACCGTTGGCATGGTGGAGGTGGTGAGTCAGTTGAGCGCGCTGGGCGGTATCCGATCCTTTGAGGTGCTGGAAGCCGCCACCAGCCCGCGTTTTTGTGTTCTCATCGAAACGGATGATACCGCCGATGCCACCGTCGCCCAACGCATTGATGACTTCTTGATGAAGTATGCCGCTTATGTCAGCAGCGTCCTACATCTCGCGTTCAGAAAAGTGCAGAAGTGGGGAGGATGAGGGATAGTTGTCATTCCCCTCCCGCCCTGCAATTTGTGCTTTCGTAACTATGCAGATCCCCCCATATTCGGGAGCCCCGCTGGCAGGCTCAGGGCAAGGCTCCGCGGTCAGTCTCCCAGTGTTGAGTCGCTAAGTTATGAGGTTTTTCTATCTCGCAGCTTTTATTGTCGCTCTTGTCGGGCTGGGCTTTCTCGCTCTGCGCTGGCGGGCATACCGAGAGCAGGAGGCGATGCTCAAGCGCGTCAACACCTTGATTCAACAGTTCGGCGCTCGAGACGTCCAGCGGCGCGACGCCGCGCGCAAGGAACTGCTGAAAATCGGCAGCCCCGCCATTCCTGCGCTGGTGGAGACGCTCGCACACAAGCGCGAGTTGGTGCGACAGGGCGCATTGGAGACGCTGGAAGCCATTGGCAGCCCGGCGATTGAGCCGCTCATCCTGGCGATGCGGGACCCTGAGTTCAAAGGGCGGGGCTTCGCGGTGAACGCACTGGGGCGCATCGCCAAGAAAACAAAGAGCCTCCGCGCCATTCGCGCCCTCATCAGCATCCTGGAAGATGACCGCAGCAAGGAGCAGCACGTCGACACCAACGCCGCATTAATGCTGACGCAAATCGGCAAACCCGCCGTCAAACCGCTCATCGCTGCGCTGGCATACCGCAACCCAACCATCCCTTTCGACCCGCGCAACCGCCGCATCCGCAGTTGGGCTGCCACGATTTTAGGCACATTGGGCGATCGGCGGGCGGCAGACGCCTCAGGCAAGTCGCCTACGGGCGTGGACGACGCCGACCGCCGACTTATCGCCGCCGCGCTGCAAAAGGCTCTTCGAGACGAGCAAGAAGCCATCCGCTCCAACGCCGCGCGCGGGTTGGGGTTGATGCACGACCCACGCAACTTGCCGATTTTGCTGGAAGCCCTAAACGACCCCCAGCCAAACGTGCGCAAGGCAGTGGTTGAAGCCATCGGCGACACCGGTGACCCAGCGGCCGAGCGCATCCTTTGGCAGCGCGCCAGTGACCTCAACGAAGATGAACAGGTGCGTCTGGCGGCGCAGCAAGCCATTCTAAACATGAAGTTACAGAGGCAGAATGAAGAGCCTATCCCCAAAAACTCCCCCGACTGAAATCGTCCCGCAGTCTGACGACTTCGGCTATCCGCGCCGGCAGGTTTTGTAGCCAAAGTCGCCGGACTTCACGACGGCAGACCTCCATGTCTATGTGAATGGGGGTTTTAGGGATGGGCTCTCAGGCGTGAAACGTGAAACGCGATGCCGACTGCGTCAGTTTCTCCCTACCTAACTTGCTATGACCCGCGTTTTCTCGTTCTTTACTGCAACAGGCTCTCTGTGGTAGAATGACCCCGCAGGTAAAGCAAAAAGAAGGGGAGGCTCGCCGCAGCGTCCCTGGAGGAAGCCTGTTATGGGATTGACGATTCTGATCAACGTGGCCCCGCACGAGACCCGTCTCGCGGTCGTGGAAAAGGGCAAGGTGGTGGACTTCGAAGTCGAGCGCGAGGGGCGGTTGCTGGGTAATGTTTACAAAGGGCGAGTGGTGAACGTGGTGCCCGGGATGGACGCGGCGTTCGTGGACATCGGACTGAGCCGCAACGCTTTTCTTTACGTGGGCGACGTCATCCCTGATGCCCTGGAGGCGGGCGAAGAGTTTGTGCCATACAGTTCCATCCAGGAAGCCCTTAACGTAGGCGAGGAGGTCATCGTGCAAATTGCCCGCCCGCCCATCAGCGGCAAAGGGGCGCGCGTAACGACCCGCATTTCGCTGCCGGGGCGCTACCTTGTTCTCCTCCCGCACATCCCCGAGCATATTGGCATCTCGCGCAAAATCCTACAGCCAGAGGAGCGCAGCCGCCTCCGACATCTCGCCGAACGCATCCGTCCCCTTGATCATGGGATCATCGTGCGCACCGAAGCCGAGGGTCGCAGCGAGAGCGAACTGCTCGCCGATTTGAACGAACTGCTCGACCTGTGGCATCAAATCGAACACAAAGCCGCGCAGTCACGCGCGCCGCTCTTATTGCACGCCGATATGGGGTTGATCGGTCGCGCTGTGCGCGACGCGCTCACCAGTGACGTGGCGGAACTCCTGATTGACTCGGAGGCGGAATACCACGAGGTCATGGAGCAGGTGCGGCGCATGGCGCCGCATGCCGCCGCGCGGGTGAAACTTTACACCGATGACGTTCCACTGTTTGAGCGGTATCACGTCGAGCAGGAAATCGCCCGCGCCCTGGAGGTGGTGGTGCCGCTGCCCAGCGGCGGTTACATCACGATTGAGGAGACCGAAGCGTTCACAGCGATTGACGTGAACACTCACCGCTACGTGGGCACAAACAAGTTAGCCGACACGGTGCTGCAGACCAACCTCGAAGCCGCTGAGGAGGTGGCGCGGCAACTTCGACTGCGCGACATCGGCGGCATCATCGTCGTGGATTTTATTGACATGGAGCGCCCCCGCGACCGTGTGAAGGTCATGAGCGCCCTGGAGGAAGCCGTCCGCAAAGACCGCACCCGCACTCGCATCGTTCACATCAGCCCGTTGGGGTTAGTCGA
>JANWYM010000533.1 GCA_025055355.1 Abditibacteriales bacterium | reverse complement strand
CACGAGGACAACAAAAAGGCGACAGTTGGTTGGTAAATCCTTGTAGGTTTTAGACACGATGCCACGGTCCTCTCTTTCCTGTCATTCACTCGGTCCCTCGGGAGAGGAAGTCAGGACAGGCAAAGAGACTCATGCCCCAGCGAAGCGCCCCACGACTTCCTCCTCCCCCCAACGCTGAGAGCCTATCCTGAAAGTCGCCCCGGGCGACTGCCACGGCCAACGCAGCGAAGCAACGCACCTCCGGCAACGAGGGGGCTTCGCCGCGCCCGTCAGGACACCAATTGCGGAGATAGGCTCTGAGCAGATCAAGGATCTCCGATGAGTAGCGCATGCAGCGTGGCTGACTCAAAGGCGAGGTTGTCGGACCAAAGGAGGTTGTCGGACCAAAGGAGGTTGTCGGACCAAAGGAGGTTATCCGACCAGAGGAGATTGTCGCTCCAGAAGCCATGGGGTCCCGCAACGTTGGTCCAGTTGACCTCAGTGCCGTAGATATCGCTCTCAGAGAGCGGCTCACTGCTCGACCAAAGGGCCTCAACAGCCCAGTTAAAGGCTGGTATCGTCGCCAAGAAGAACAGCCCCATCTGAATGCCGCGCGTCACAAACGGTGACCACGCCGCCCCCGCCGTGATGCTCTCCGTGCGCGACAGGGCGGCGGTGATGTCTAACTGACCTGCGCCCCGAACGAAAATACTTGCAGGAGTGCCATCACGGTTGTAAACCGCCTTACGAGCGGACACCATCAGCCGCGCTTTAACCGTATCGGGGGTCAACGTCGGGTCTTGTTCCAGCATCAACGCAACCGCCCCCGACACCATCGCCGCCGCCATACTCGTGCCGCTGAGAGTAAAATAGCGCACCGCGCCGCTGCCCTCAAAGGAGGCGGGATGGACCTCGTTCTGCGGGCTCACCTCGTGCAGCGTTGACCCCGGAGACAGCAAGGAGATCACGCGGTTGCCGGGGGCGACGATATCGGGCTTGAGGAGGTGGTCGAAGCGCGAAGGGGATTTACCGCTAAAGGACGCCATCACATCGTCCGACGGGTCCATCGTGCCCTGTGTGTTGGTTGCCCCCACCGTAATCACGTAAGGGTCGTTGCCCGGGCTGTCAACACTCATGTAGGACGGGGGGCTATCGGGGTCCATGGGGTCAAGGCGTCCCCCGTTGCCCGCAGCGGTGACGACGACGATACCCGCTTGATAAGCCCGTTCGCACGCCTGACAGAGCGGGTCAGTCGTGTAACTCTCTTGCACGGGTGACCCCAGCGACAGGTTGATCACGCGAATGTTATAGAGGTCTTTGTTGGCAATGCACCAATCAATTCCCGCGATAACGTTGCTGACTAACCCCGCGCCAGTCGCGTCGAGGACCTTCACACCAATGATGTTCGCTCCGGGGGCGACGCCATTGAATCGCACAGCGTAGTGACCGGCGACCGAGGCGAAGCCGCTGCCTGCCACGATGCCCGCCACGTGGGTGCCATGCCCGTTGTCATCCACCGGGCTCGGTCGATGACTGACGAAATCTCGCCACGCCACCACCCGACCGCTCAGGTCCTCGTGCGGATACACGCCTGTATCAAGGATCGCCACGCCAATGCCGGCGCCGCTCACGCCATAAGTCGTCCACGCCACATCGGCACGCGTCGCTGCGTTCTCCCACGCCATCGCGGAACGCACGAGGCGGTCGGGCGAAATCCACTTAACGCGCTGGGCATGAGCCAAGAGCGGGATGTAAGCCGTAGGCAACTCCACGACGAGCGCATTGACTTGCTCGAGGACCCGTTTCACCTCGCCTTTCAGACGCCTCACATATCCGACATCCGCACTGGTCGGGGTGCTGTGCATCTGAACGATAACACGTTGACGATGCATGCCGCCTTGCACCACCCGCCCCATCAGATCCGCCGACAACTTACTATAAGATTGTGCTGTCCCTGTGCCTCCGATGCTGAACAACAACATCCACACTAAGGCAGTCGCACAAGCGACAGTCCAAAACCGCTTCACCCTAACACCTCACGTTTTGCGAAGTTTTGGACCTTCCAAGGACAGTGAAAATCCTGCGATGAGATTTCAGCCTATAAGAGCCGATCCCCCAACCCCCATCGTCATGGAGGTCTACCGTTGCGCAACCCGCCGGCGCGAGCGATCGAAGTCGCCCGACTTCGAGTTAGGCAGCCCTCGGTTCCGATCAAGGATTTGGGGATGGGCTCTAAGCCTTCTCAGAGCTCCGGACGGAGGTGGTGGCGAACCATCAACGAGGGGAAGAAGAGGTGGATTCCTTCTCGGCAGGGGGCGCATCCATGAACGTCGGGAGCAGGGTCTCGAAGCCCTCTCTCATCCCCACGTCTGTCGGCGCCACAGCAACCTAAGTAGGTCACCATCAATTTTGTCACTCATGACGGAGGGCACGACGAGGAACGGGGGAAACGAGGGGAAGTTCCTCGCCGTTCCCCATCTGTCACTGGCTCCGTTGGTTGACAGAATTGATGGTGACTGACTTATAAAAACGAAAAGTCCACCTCTTCCCTCGGCTGCGCAGTCATTTGCACTCCTCAAACGTCCCGACCTGGCGCAGTCCATTGAAAGAGATGGACTTCCCTTTGCGCATTTCGGCAGCCAGGCTGTCTCATCCGTGACGAACGAGACCCTTGGCTTTGCGTCCCCGCCTCACGACGGGTTTGCCTTTTCGTTGCTCGACGATAAAGTTATGCCTGACAGAACGGGAGAATTCACAACTTCGCGAAAAAACTGGCGGAGGTTTTAAGAGGCGGATAAACGGGGGGTGCAAAAAAGGCTTCTCCCTCAGCCCCACTCCGGAGGGGCAGGGCCTCTAAAGACGCCACGCCCCTTCCGGGGAGGAGGGGTTTTTATACACACCTGGGGCGGTGCGGCGGGGTCAGAGGTTGTCGCAATCCCCTATCAATCGGGTCAAGTGCTACGACGTGTCCTGAGAATAGGAAAATCTCTGACTTCCTCGTTAGGTCGCAATCCCCTATCAATCGGGTCAAGTGCTACGACTCGGCTATCGCGAAGAGCAATTGCGTCCAATAATCAAGGTCGCAATCCCCTATCAATCGGGTCAAGTGCTACGACATACACCCTGTCGCTTTCGTTGGCGTGACGAGGCAAGTCGCAATCCCCTATCAATCGGGTCAAGTGCTACGACTGAGACCGGTAATCAGATTACTGGTCCGGACTATCCTTGTCGCAATCCCCTATCAATCGGGTCAAGTGCTACGACGATTGAATCAGTAGTCCAAAAGGCTTTAGAGGAAAACGTCGCAATCCCCTATCAATCGGGTCAAGTGCTACGACTTGCAGATGGCTCATCTGGTAGGATGGCACCTGACGAAGTCGCAATCCCCTATCAATCGGGTCAAGTGCTACGACTCTGAAGAAAGACCTGTGGAAAACGTCCGCTCTTCTGTTTGTCGCAATCCCCTATCAATCGGGTCAAGTGCTACGACGGCTCTGCCATGTGG
>JANWYM010000532.1 GCA_025055355.1 Abditibacteriales bacterium | reverse complement strand
CGTTGCTATCGTTGCCGTTGCCACTGTTCGTTGCACTCCTTTCGGTCAGGGATTCATAAAACTGGTGGACCCATCGCCGCCGTTGAGAACCCTCTCGACGTAATCCAGAACCTCGCCGCTCTTGAAGGGCAAGCCGTTATACTTGTTCAGGCGCATGAACGGACGGCAGAACGTTGCTTGCAGTAGGTTACAGAACTGCCCGCTGTAATTGAGTTCGACCACGGCGACCTGCTCTACGCTGTCAATGAAGTTCTGAATGGCGCTCTCCTGAACGGGATAGACCATCTTCACAAACAGAGCGGCGACCTTGTAACCTTTCTCCCGCGCGCGGTCCACGGCTTCGCGGACGGGACCGTAGGTCGAGCCCCAGCAAATCAGCCCCAAGTCGGCTGGCTCTGCTCCGTAGCGGACCACGAAGCCCTCCTCCCGCGCGGCTTGGGCAACTTTCCGGTCGCGCTTTTCCGTCATGATGACATGCATCTGCGGCGAGTAGTCAATGTGCGCGTGTTCGTCATGCTCTAACCCCGTCGCCACGTAAGTCGTGTCATGCACGCCGGGAATGGCTATGGGCGAGATGTAGTTTTCCGTCAGGCGATAGCGTAGGTAGTGGTTGCTGCCGATGTCGGGCGTGAGGCGGTTGATGACCTCCAACTTCGACACATCCGGGCGCGGGAAGGGTTGGGCGCGCTGCGATAGGTGATAATCGCTCAACATGATGACAGGGACTTGATATTTCTCCGCCAGATTGAACGCCTGCACCGTCGCGTAGAAGCAATCCTCCACGTCGAAGGGCGCGATGACGATGCGCGGTCCATCGCCGTGGCGCCCGTAAACGGCGAGGTCAAGGTCTCCCTGCTCGGTGCGGGTGGGCATGCCTGTGCTCGGACCGCCTCGCTGGCAGTCCACAATCACAAGCGGCAATTCCTCCATCGTCGCCAGCCCGATCTCTTCGACCATGAGCGACAGCCCCGGGCCTGAGGTGGCGGTCATGGCTTTTTTCCCCGCGAACGATGCCCCGATGACTGCACCCAACGAGGCGATTTCGTCCTCGCATTGCAGCACCAGCCCGCCCACCTGCGGCAGATACTTGCTCAGGTTCTCCATGATGTCCGTCGCCGGGGTAATGGGATAGCCCGCCATGAACTGACATCCCGCTGCGATCGCTCCCATCGCTAAGGCTTGGTTGCCGGTCATAAACAGCGTGGGCGGTCTTTCGCCGGTGGGCAACGCGAAGGACGTGCCGTTCGTGAGGTGGTGTTGCTCCATGTAGGCGTAAGCCGTCTGGACGGCTTTCATATTGGACGGCAGGAACTGCTTATAACGCCCCCAGCGGCTCTCGCGCACCATCTTTTCCGCTGTCTCCAACGGGATGCCGAAGTAGGAGGTGAGAAATCCAAATGCGACAACGTTCTTTGACTTGCGGGTGATACCTTCGGTGGTATCCACGATTTGGTTGAGCGGGGTCGCGATTTGTAGAACGTTGAGGTCTTCGCGGGGTCGGCATTCAGAGGGGTCGTAGAAGATGACACCCCCTGCTTGGACATCATGACAATGAATGTCGTAGTTCTCCTGATTCCAAGCCATCAACACGTGGAGTGCGTCGCCGCCGGAGTAGACGGGTTCGTTGCTGAACCGCACCTGCGCATTGGACGCCCCACCCTTAATCTCCGCAGGCAACTGCTGGAAGAAATAGACGTGCAAGCCTGCCTTGGTGAGCGCAGTGGCGAGCGTCTCGGCGACGGTGTTGACGCCTTCACCGTTCTCGCCTGCCACGCGCACCGTGTAATCGACCTTGGGCATTGCGGTTGTTCCTCCCCTCAATTTTCAGAGCGCGCACAGGAACGCTCTCTCACCCTTTGAGCCAATGCCATTATACTGAACATTGCGGCTATTAGTCAAATCAATTATAATTATGCAAGGCATAAACAATCATAATCATAACTAAACGTTGGCAGGTTGACACGTTGACAGATGGGCACGCTGACAGGTTCAACGTGCCAACGTGCTAACGTGCCAACGTGCTAAATGGACATTCAACAACTACTCTTTTTCAACAAGATTGCCGAGAGCGGAAGTTTCACCAAAGCCGCGAACGCGCTGCGGGTGACGCAGCCTGCCGTGTCGCACCAGATCCGCAGTTTGGAGACGGAGTTGGGGCAGCCACTCATTGAACGCGACCGTCGGGGTGTGACGCTCACGCCGGCGGGCGAGGTGTTGTTTCAGTATTCGCAGCGGATTCTGAACTTGGTAGAGGAATCGCGGGACGCTCTCAGTCGCCTCGCTAAGGGCGAAATCGGCAAGGTGTCCGTCGCTGCCATCGGCACGCTGACCGTTTACGTGCTGCCCGATTTGCTCTACGAGTTCCGCTCCTCGCATCCGGGCATCGAGATCAACCTGCGCACGATGGGGGGGGAAGACATCCAAGAGATGGTGCTGAACAACACGGTGGATGTGGGGATTATCGGCTCGCACGCGCACGTAAGCCGTCCCGACCTCGTCACCATTCCCCTGTTCCGCGATGAAATCGTCCCCTTTGTTCACAGCGAGCACCCCTGCGCTGCGCAGCGACAGGCGAAGCTGGCAGAGTTAGGACGCGAGCCACTCATCCTGTTGGGTGGATGGAAAAGTTGGGAGGAGCACGTCCTCAGTTTGTTCACGCACGTCGGCATGAAGCCCCACGTCCGCCTGCAACTCGACAGCATTGAAGCGGTCAAGCGGATGGTGGAAAAGGGATTGGGGTTCACCATTCTCCCCAAAGTCACCGCCGAAGCGGAAATGAAAGCGGGGACGCTCGTCCCGCTGCGCCTGACGGATGCACCGACCCTCTCACGCCAGATTCTGTTGATTTACAACCGCGAGAGATACCTATCCGCTGCTATGCACATCTTCATCGAGACCCTCATCAAACGCCTCGGAGGAAAAGAGGCGCAGCAAGCCATCACCGCCCTGCCCAACAACTGGACCCGTCCCCGCCGCAAGCGCCCCCGCACCAAACCGCCAGCAAAGAGGATCACAGCACTGCATGAGTAGATAGCTCATCGCCCAAACTCATGAGCCAGCACGGCGGGTGACTTTTTGCTGCGAGAGCAGCATGGTTTTTGATCTGTATTACCCGCGTGTTATAACAGCGAGTGGATTGGGACTGGCTGGGGATGGTTGTCGTTACATGCATGCCTGAAGCAAGGGGAGCGGCGTTTTTAGACGCCCCTCCCCTTGAGGGAGGGGCGGGGGAGGGGTTTTCATACAGTCTCTACCACCGTCGACAGGGAATCACAAACGAAAAGACGCTCCCCTTCCCCACCTCGCTCTCGACCCAGATGCGCCCACCGTGCGCCTCCACCGCCATCTTGCAGAACGTCAGCCCCAAGCCGGTGGACATCTTCCGCCCCGAACTGCGCGTCTCGACTTGACCGAATTTTTCAAAGATGCGCTCAAACGCCTCTTGGGGGATGCCCTCCCCCGTGTCGGCGACGGAGAACAAGATCTCTGGCGGTTGAA
>JANWYM010000531.1 GCA_025055355.1 Abditibacteriales bacterium | reverse complement strand
ATGCACCGTTGCCGCATTGAACGCGCCGGGCAGGTGCGGGTTCGGGTTAAGACTCCACACCGCGCCGTCGCACCACGGCTCGCTGCGAAAGAGCAAGCAAGGTTTGCCGTCGGCATCCTTCATGGCTGCTGATTTCGACACCTGAGCCATGCGGCGGTGAAATTGGTTTGTCCCTCTCTCCCACTCGTCGCGCACGCGCAGGGCTTCCGCTTCGGTGCGCGGGACTTCTTTCCTCATCGGCATCCACCACGTCATCGGCTCGGTGTAGCGGAAACTGAGGATGTTGTTGGCGTCATCAAACGGGACGTTGTTGTTCCCCTCGTGGTATTTGAACCCGAAATCCTGCCAGCCTTGCACGGTGCTGATGTCGGTGAACGGCATCCAGATGCCCTGCTCTTTGGAGCGCACGACGAAGTAATCGGGGAAGAGTTGCACCAGTTTCTGAAACGCCGAACGGAAACCCCAGCGCGGGTCGAAGCGGTAAAGCACGAAACGGAAGTCCGCGCCGCTGGGGAAGCGTTCGCTTTCCTTCACCAACCCAAAGTCGTAAGCGATGAAAAGTTGCTTCGTTCCCGCGTGATAGGTCAGCCGATACTGCGCGGGTTGCGCCATGTCAATCGCCAACGCGAGTCCCGTGCGGTCATCGTGCAGCACCGCCAGCGGATACAGCGACATCGTGCCCGTCGCGCCACAGCGCACCACAACAGTGTTGGCGAACTCGCCGTTGCCTTGAATCACCCGACTGCGCCGGATGTCGTCGCCCCACCGCCACCCCGTCGCATCTATCGGCAGCGCAAACAGCAGCGTCACCGCGCGGTCTTTGCCGGTCGTGTCAGACACGCGCCCTTGAACAACGATGTGCTCAGGCTTCGCGCTGAAGTCGGCTTGCACTCTCAAACCCAGTTCAGGACACACCCCCTCGTAGGGGCGGGCGTCTCTGCCAGCCCAACTTGCGCCGAAACCGTAAACGTCTGAGTTCGCCGCCACATCGCGGGCGAGAAAACCCGACGGCGCATCGGCTGCCAACTCGCGCCCGTCCACCTGCAGCGAGGTGACGGTGTTGCCCTGCATCGTGAGTTTCAGACCGTCTCGTGTTGCGAACGTCATCGGCTTACCTCCGTTTCGCTCCTTAACCGTCGCAGCTCGGAGGACGGGCACACCCTGAAACAGCACCGCGCCGCCTTCCGCCTTGATTTCCTCCACCGCCACGTCGTCGAACCACACCTTGCCCGTATGCCCTCGAAAGAGACAATGAACGGTCAGCGTCCTGATGGGTTTTTCGGGCAAGATGAGAAACTCGCGTTTCTCCCAATCATGTGTGCCGCAGCGGAAGTTGCCGGTCTGTCCCCACAGCGGCGTGCCGTCGGTGTAAATGATGTCCACGTAAATCGAGTAACCGCTGTCAGGGCTGCCGCTGACGTCCTCCGCTTTGCTCCAGCCGCGCACCACCAGCGGCGCAGCCGTCGTGCGGTTCAGCGTGAGCGTCTGACTCGCACCAAACTCATCCCCTCCGTCTACCCTTTGGGAAGGGGAGGAGGGGGTGCGTCGTTCGCAGACGATGGCGCGCGAACCACCGCGCCCTTCGCCCGCCACTACGCGGAAGCCCTGCCGCCACGCGCGCCACTCAACGAGTTCGCCGCCGCGCATCTCTTCAAAACCGCCGTTGCGCAGCAGGTTTGCTCCTGTTGGCGCGGACTTGACCACGCGCAACGCCGGTGCGGTGGGTGATATAGCAAAAAGGAAAAGGACAAACCAATAGAAGAGACTCATTCTCTAACCTCCTTTGCAACAGTCGCCCCTCCAGGAGGGCGACCCCCCGGTGGAGCCGAGGGTTCGGCGAGGGACTCGCCCTCTCGGTCAGTGATTTTACTGCAACATGGTGTCCCACTGACGGAGGAGATGGCTTCGCTCCGCTCCCCATGACAGGCATTCGGCGGATGGCTGCGCCTGCTCGTCATGACAGGCGCACGAGTCTCAGGGCGAGGAGCGCAGTAGTTGCGAGGAACGAAGCAAAAGAATCCCCTCTCAAAAGCGGCGCGGTGCGTCAACGACGCGCGGGCGCTGCCTTCGCGTATGATTCAACTTGAGACAGCCCCCGCCATGGGATACACTGCGACGCGAAGTGTTTCAATGCCCCACTCTTGACGATAATGGCTTCGGGGCACAGGACGGTCGCATACATCGTTAGCAGGGCAATCGCGTCGAGCAGGGAGCGGTATCCCGAAACGCCTGAGATGTCAATGTATATCTTAGTGAACGGCTTGCCCAAATCCAGCGCGGCACGCACGTCGAAGGCATCCAGCACCTCAAAGCGGAGGTGCGGATGTTTCTCGCGGGCGCGGGCAATGACTTCGGGGCTGACGTCCGTGCCGATGACCTCTTGGCAGCGCGGCGCAATCAGCGCCGTGGTCGTCCCCCACGCGCAGCCAATTTCCAGCACGACGTCGTTCTGGTTGACCCATACGGGAATCGTCTCGCGGTATTCCTTCACCCCGCGCGTGGCGATGAACTTGGTCTTCCATTTGAACTGCCGGTCGTGTGCCATGTCAGTCCTTTACGCTTATCACTGCGAGGAGCCCAGCGGTGGCGAGGAACCCAGCAAAGCCATCCGCTCTGCTGACGTCGTCCCCTCCGCAGGGGATGGCGTTGCTCCGCTCGCCGTGACAGGCGCATGATGTCATTGCGAGGAGCGCAGCGACGAAGCAATCTCCGACGGATAGGATTACCAACGTTGCCAGGAGTTAGGCGATCACATTGCTTGCAGTGATAACGCTACCGACACCTCTACCGCATCGTTTCCCCCAAAAAATCTCAGCCACTTTGCTTTGCGGTTCGACGGCGACCTTCAGAGTATTCCACGCTCCTCTCACCTTTCCTCTCCACCCACCTGCTCAAACTCCAAGCGGTCAATCCATACATTGCGGTCGCCCGTTGGGCTGAAGCGGTCATTGGTGAATCGCAGGCGCAAGATGAACTCTCCTGCGGGAAGTTCGACGGTCAGCAGGTGCGGACTCCAATCGTCACTGGCGCACTCGACGCGCCCGATTTCCTTGCTGTTCAGTTCTAATGCCACGATGGGATACTCATCATCGGCGGGTGTGCCGCGCGCCCAGAGCCACACGCGATAGCGACCGGCAGCAGCGACGTGCACGCGACCTTCCACGTAGCCGCTGGTGCCCATGTAAACGTGGTCGGCTTCGCGGCGGAACCACGGCAGGTTCGGCTGCGGCGTCATGCGCTCTGCCTCCACTACGCTCGTCTGCGCCTGCCCGCGAAAACCCGCGCCCAACGCGCTGAGCAGGCTGCTGATGAACCGCTGCGCCCGCCGCTGATTGCGCCCCGCTGCGTCCCAGCGTATCGCGTTGAGGATAAGATGCCCCTTGCCCACCGGCAGCCGCACGAGAGCCGCAGGCACGGTCAGGTTCTCCACGTTCACTTCCCCTGTGTCCCGCGCCCACACGAACTTGTCCACGAACAGGTTGCGGTCTTCAGGAGGGCGG
>JANWYM010000530.1 GCA_025055355.1 Abditibacteriales bacterium | reverse complement strand
CAGCGCGACGTTGAGCCGCTACTTTGAGGGGTGGGTCGGCGAGCTGTGCCGCCGCGCCAACAACGACGGCGGCACCGGTGGGGTGTATGCCGTGTACAGCGGCGGCGACGATCTCTTCCTCATCGTCCCCGCTCATGTCGCCGTGCGGATTGCCTGCGACATCGCGAAGAGCGTTGAGGACAAACTGAAAGACCATCGGCTCTTCCGATGGGACAAAACTTACGACTGGGCGCGGGTGCAACGCTGCCGAGGCATCAGCCCCGAGCAGCAATGCCGTGTCAGCCTCTCCGTCGGTGTCGTCATCGCCGACGCCCACACACCCGTTTTTTATCTTGAGGAGTTAGCGGGGCAACTACTCAAGTCCGCCAAGCGGCGCGCCAAGTGGCTCAAGCGCGAGCGCGGTTACTACGGCGGCACGGTGGACTTCCTCGCCCTCAAGTCGGTGACGATGATTAGCGGCACCGTTGAACAGTTTCGCGCTGCCGCGCTTTCTCACGGCGACAGGCGGCTTTACGCCCGTCCCTACACGATTGCCGAGATGGAGGCATTGCTGAAAAGCATCCAATCGCTCAAGCGGACGAACTTCCCGCGCAATCAACTCTACCGCCTGCGCGCGTCGCTGCGCCAGGGCAGGGAGCAAAGCACGGTAGATTACCTCTACTTCCTCTCGCGCAGTGACGAGGCGCGCAAAGCGCGGGGAGAGATTGAACCGCTTTGGACGCCCAACAATCACGCGGTGCCCCACCCGTGGCGCAAACAGCTGGAAGACGATGACCAGTGGGAGACCATCTGGCATGACCTGGTGGAGTTGTGGGATTTTGTGCCTGAGTCGCCCGCGACGCCACCGCGGGACCGGCACGGCGCGACGGGCGACATTTTTCCGACGAGTCCGCTATGAAGGAGGAAGGTAATGCCCAACGTGAGAGTTAGTCTGAGCGTGACGTTCACTACGCCGCCCAGTGTGGGCGCAGGGGGGACGGGCGGCACCCTCGCTGACAAGGTGGTGACGCGCAACGCGCGCGGGGCGTTCATCCTCCCTGCCTCGCAGGTGCGGGGCAAACTGCGCCACGCCTGCGAGCAGCTGCTGCGGGCGCGGGGCGTGCCGCTGTGCCAGCCGCCGCAGCCTGAACGGATGTGCCCTCACGCGGAGGGGGTCAAGTCCCCTTGCCTGTTATGTCGAATCTTCGGCGCGCCCGGTCGTCCGAGCCTTCTGCGCTTCCACGATTTGACGGTGCGGGATGCTGACCTGCTGCCCGAAGAAACTCTGCGCCCGATGGTGAGCCTCAACCGCCACCGCCGCACCGCCGAAGAACAACGTCTGTTCCTCATCGAGACCGCGCCGCATTTCAACGGGCTGACGTTTGAAAACCCAGAAGCCATCACCGGGCAAGTCCGCGACGAGCGCTACGTGCATGTTTTGTTAGGCGGATTGAAGATGCTCTTCGCCTGGGGCGGAGGCACATCGCGGGGGCTGGGATGGGGGGCGGTGAAAGCCGTCGCGCAAGTGGACGGCAAGACCGTCGAGAAGTTTAGCAGGGAGGAGGTGGAGCAACTGTGCCAGTCCTTCAAGTCGTCATAACGGCAAAGGCGCCGCTGGTGTTCAGCGAGCGTCGTCCCGGAGGGCAGTTCCGCCCCAGCACCCCTTACGTGCCGGGCGCGGTGCTGCGCGGCGCGCTGGCCCAGCAGATGCTGGACGCAGGCGAACAGGGTAGCAGTGACTTCGAGGCGCTGTTCCTCGCTTCCGACGCGCCGCTGTTTCGCCATGCCTACCCTGCGCGGAAAGTCCAAGGGGAAAACGCGGGCTTTGTCCCCTCGCGCCCTTTGCCTGCGACGGCGTTCAGTTGCAAGGCGGAAAGCGGCTTTGACAAGCATGGCGTCTTCGACAGCCTCATTGACCGCCTCTGCTGCGAACAGTTGGGCGTCCAGGTCCCCTACCTGCCGCGCTGCGCGCAGTGTGGCGACCGCGTGGAGGCGCTCTCGGGCTTTCATGTGGGCAAGCGAAGTGCTACTGCCCCCACGCGACTGACCACCCGCGTCGCCCTCAACCGCCGCCGCAAAACCGCCGAGGAAGGCTTGCTTTACAGCCCCGTGGTCATCAGCGAGGCAGCCGCCGATGGGACGCCGACCACGTTTGTCGGGAATGTGGCGGTCAACGACGCCAACCGCTCAATTGTTGAAAGACGCTTGAGGGAACTGACCCACATCGGCAGCGGCGCAGCGCGCGGGTTCGGCTGGGTAGAGGTCGACGTCTATGAGGACAAAGCGGCAGAGGACCTCAACCAGCGCGTCACCGATTTCAACGACAAGGTGCGCGAGCGCTGGGCGCTGTGGGCGAAACTGCCACACAAAAACGAAAAGACCGCATACACACCCGACAACGGCACCTTCTTCGCCGTGCTCCTCATGTCCGACGCGATGCTCCGCGCTAACGGTTGGACGCCGACCCTGCGGCTGGAACCGACGATGTTAGGCGACGCGCTGCAAGACGCCACGCTCCTGCGCTGCTACGCGACCGCCGACTATCGCGGCGGCTGGAACACTGGTTGGGGCTTACCCAAAGACACCGAACTGGTCGCCAAAATGGGCAGTGTTTACGTCTACCACGCACCCTACAACCTCGACGACACCACGTGGCTTAACGCCCTGCGCGACTTAGAGGAGCAAGGCGTCGGCGAGAAGCGCGTCGAAGGATATGGGCAGGTGCGGGTGTGCGATGAGTTTCATCGGGAAATTCAGGAGGTGAAAGCATGACCGACCTCAAAACAACCTTAGCCGTTCGCAAGGCGATTGACCGTCAGATTGACCACCTCATTCGGGCAGCGGCGCAGAACGTAGCGAGGCTGGCAGGCTCGGACATGGAGGAGAACCAAATCCGCAACGTCCTCAACGTCGCCAGCACGACGGAAAGCATGGAGGCGGTGACGAACTTCATCCGCTACCAAATTGGACGCGACACACGCGGCAACACCTGGGGCAGCAACGGCTTCGGCAAAGCGGTCATCGCCGACATCGAAACCGGCGCGGTGAAGCAAGCCCTGGACGCCGTCAAAGCGGAAGTCCCCGCCGCAGACACAGGGCACGTTCGCGCCCAACTCACCGAACTGTATCTGGGCTATCTCAACCGCTGCTTCGTTTACGCCAAGAAGTCGGGCGACTGGCAAAACCTCAGCGGCAGAATCGCCGGGCAAGGGGGTGGCACGTAATGTTCGACCGCTTCCAAAACCGCGTCACCCTCAAAGGCACGCTCACTGCCCAGACCGCCTTGCGCATCGGCGCGGGGCGGGCGACGGGCGTGACGGGAACCGACTTGCCCGTCGTGCGCGATGCTACGGGCAAGCCTTACATCCCCGGCTCCAGTTTCAAGGGCGCGCTGCGGGCATACGTTGAATCGTTGGTGCGCAGCGTGAACCCATCGCGCAAAGCAGCGTGCAATCCCGTGAGCCGAGACCGCCAGAACGACTGGTGTTTGTCATCGGCGGAAGGACGGAGCGACGAGGAAGTTC
>JANWYM010000052.1 GCA_025055355.1 Abditibacteriales bacterium | reverse complement strand
GGCTTCTGGCCGGGGTAGAGTAACCCGCGCAAATACTGCCCGTCTTTGCCGCGCACCAGCACGTGCTGCGCCACCATGTTGCGCGGGTCATGCCCGCCCAGCGGGGCGAGGCGCAGGAAGCCTTTGTCCTCGATGTAGGTCACGACGAAACCGATCTCGTCCATGTGCGCGGCGATCATTAGTTTCTTCGCGCTCCGCCCCCGCTTGACGCATATCAGATTGCCCAAGGCGTCCACACGCATCTCGTCCGAGCAGTCCTTCAACTCCCGTCGCACTATCGCCCGCAACTGTTCCTCGTGACCGGGAATGCCCGGCGTTTCGCATAGTTCCTTCAATAGTTCCATGTCGTAACTCCTCATTTTTAGGGTTAAGGGTCGAGGATTAAGGGGTTGGCGTAGCGCGATGCTTTGGGCGTCCTGAACTCCCGATCCATTGGGATGTCTATGAGCCCTCAACCCTCCACCCTGTCATTCGCTCGCTGCCTGCACCAACGCTCCAAACAACCTCTTCGTGTAAACCGACGTCTGATCCATCTCGGGATGCCACTGCACGCTGAGAACGAAGTGTTCGACGGGGAACTCCGTCGCTTCGATGATGCCATCGGGCGCGTGCGACACAACGCGCACGCCCGCGCCGACGGTTTTGACGCTCTGGTGATGTGAGGATACGATTTCGATTTCCGCCGCTTGTAAGATGTCATAGAGGCGACTGTCCCGCTCGATGCGCACAGGATGGCGCGAGGACGGTGTGCCGCGATGGGCGATGTTCGTCTGCACTTGCGACGGAATGTCCTGAAGCAGCGTGCCGCCGAAAGCGACGTTGAGAATCTGATGGCCATAGCAAATCCCCAATATCGGTTTGCGCCGCTGGCACAGGGCGTCAATCAGTTTCAGTTCAAACTCCGGGCGCACGCGCGGGACGCAGACCGTCGCAGGATGCGGGGCTTCGCCATACATATCGGGTGGAATGTCCAAACCACCGATGAACACCGCGCCGTCCACCGCATCCGCCAGTTCCGCCGCCTCCGCTGCGCCCAGCACGGGTAGCGCAACCGGCAAGCCCCCCGCCGTGCGCACCGCGTCCACGTAGCGCGTCGGCAGAAAAAGTTCCTTGCGCTCCTTATCGTCCAGCCCTGTGGTAATGCCAATGAGAGGTCTTCGTTTCACGTTCTTGGGACAGAATGCCCAGGATTTTTTGCATCCTGTTCATCCCGTCTCACTTTTATCCAAAGCCATGAGAAACTGCGTCACCAAGCGATAGGCGTTCTGGTAGGCAGGCGGCTTGATGTTGGAGAAGTTATCCAGCGCCGAGTGGATGAAGCGGAAGTTCTCCTGCGCCAAGCCGTCGAAGGTGATGTTCGGGATACCCGCCTGCTCAAACGGAATGGAGTCCGTACCGACGCCGTTGAGGACGTGGTCGCGCAGCGGTAGGTTGTTCTCCCGAGCGACCCGGTGTGCGATGACTTCGAGGCTGTCCGTCGAACCGTTCGTCCAGATGAACGGATCGTCTACGCCCAGGCATTCGAGGTTGACCATCGCCTTGACTCTCTTCTTTTGCTCCGCCGACAGCGACGCCACGTAAGCGCGCGAGCCGAGCAAACCGCGCTCCTCATAAGCGAAGCCGATGAAGACGAAGGTGTGTTTCATCTTCAGGGGCTTCAGGGTTTGATAAAGGTTGGCGGCGAGTGTCGCGCCGGACCAGTTGTCAATGACCCCCTGACCCACGCTTACTTTGTCCAGATGTCCACCGACGATGATGACAGCATCGGTCTCGCCTTTTTCAGTCACGATGACGTTGTGCAGCACAGGGTCATGAGGGTTATTAGTCTTGACCCCTTGCAAGGTGATGTCCTCGGGTTGGGCACCCGCTTGTAAATACAGTTCGCGCAACTTTTTCTCGCGCTCCACGTTGTCCTGCGGTGCGGCTTGGAGTTCGTCCAGCAGTTCCTGTTCGGGGAGAAACGACGGAACATTTTCCGCCCGATAGGCCGACGCGCCGTAGGCGATGAGCACGAGGCTGACGATGAGCAGTGTTGAGATGGACTTCATTTATGCCCTTCTGTTTCTGCGTAGGAGTAGTGCGTTCCGGCCCGCCCGACGGAACGGCCGAAGTAGGGCTGGCAGGAACGGGCCGCTCCTACGTCCCTGGGTGTTGATGACGGGTTGAGAGTATAACAGATTCGACGGCGGATGTCATTACCAGAAGCAATAGTAATGCAGTTACCGTCATTCGAATGCCTGCCATGGCGAGTGGAGTGAAGCCATCCCCCTGCGGATGAGATGGCTTCGCTTCGCTCGCCATGACATTGGTGGCTGTCACGGTGAAGGGGGCGAAGCCATGAGGGGCATTCTCATCAGGGAGGGAGGAGAAGGTGTCAGCAATTGCGTCATCGTTGATAACTTGCCCCTATCCCACATTTCGGCTATACTCATCCCCACATTTTTGAAGGGAGGCGACGATGAACGTTTTCAAGGAACTGCGTCGTGCCGACAAGTGGTATTTGGGGGGAGGCAAGAAAGTGCTGTGGGCGCCGGAGTTCCCGCTGTGGCTGGAACGGTTGGGGTTCTGGGACTATGCTTGTTATCTGGACTGGCGTGTGGAGCCGCTGTTCACCCTCACCCTTCTGGACGAGAAGAACCGCGAAATCGTGCCCACCTTTCAGCGGCGCGAGTGGGTGCCCAGCCACTTGACGCAGTGGTATCGGACCGGGGAAAAGATCTCGCTCATCGAACGCCGCTGCCTGCTGCCGCAGGATGCGCTGACCAGCGTGGTCACGCTCAAAAACAACGGACAGCAGGCGCGTCGACTGAAACTTGTCGTCTGGACGTGCCAAAATACATCAGGGCGTAACGAGGGGATTTGCGTCGACGAGCCGCAAATCGCCGCCACGTCCGCCCTGTCCTTTCGTCGACGCTACTTCACCCGCGACAAACACCTGAACATGGAAATCTATCACGCCTTCGGTGCAACCGTCAAGCCAGCCCGCCAACTTAAGGCGACGTTCAGCGTCAACCTCTCCGAGGCGAGCGCGAACCATCCTCGCTGGACGTTGACACCGTTTTACGAGGCGTTCAACGGCAAACTGCCGAACGAGATGAAAGCCAACGTCGGCGTCAGTCCAGCGGGGTATCTTTACATGGGGTTGTGTTATCCGCTGACGCTCCCAGCGGGCGGGCGGGTCACGTTGGTTGCTGCGTGCGCGTTGGATTCGTCGCGGGATAAAGCCTTACAGCATCTTGCCGACGCGCTGAACACCGACGACCCCATTGCCGCCAGCCAGCGAGCATGGCAGTCGTTCTTCGACAGCGTGCCGACGTTTACTTGTTCGGACGCATACATTCAGCGCTATTACTGGTATCGTTGGTTCGGCTTGAAACTCAACTTGGTGGACACGCAGGGGGAACATCGCCTGCCGCACCCGTGCGTGTTTGAGGGGACGAACGCAGGATGGTTTCGGCACCACATCACTTACTCGGCGCAGTGTCATATACGGGAGTGTCGCTGGATGCACGACCCGGCGGTGGCGCAGGGGAGTTTGCGGAACTTCTGCGAAAATCAGATGGCTAACGGCAGTTTTCCCGGCGGCATCCTCACGGGTTTTGCAGAAACGGGGCGCGGGTTCTATCATGCCAACTGGGGCGCGGGTGTGAAAGCCCTCTACGCGCTGCATCCTGACGACGAGTTTCTCAAAGTCGTTTACGAGCCGCTCTGCCGTTACGCTGAACATTTCCAGCGCGACCGCGATAAAGAGAACTGGCACCTTTACGACGTTATCAATCAGGGCGAGACAGGACAGGAATACATGAGCCGCTACCTGTTTGCGCGTCCTGATGCCGACGACTGGGGGGCGATTCAACTCAAGGGCGTAGACGCGACGGTCTACATTTACGAACTCCAGAAAACACTGGCGTGGATGGCGGAGAAGCTGGGCAAAACGGACGAGGCACTGCACTGGGCGGGCGAGGCGCAGCAGACGAAAGTCGCCGTGCTGACGCGTATGTGGGATGACAAGCGGCATCTGTTTTTTGACGTGCATCCCAAAACGGGGCAGCGTTCCTTCGCCAAAGCCGCCGTTGGGTTTTATCCGTTCCTGACCGACCTGGCGGGGCACGACCACCTGACAGCGTTCTGGGAACACCTGTTCAACCCCAAGGAGTTCGCCACGCCGTTCCCTGTGCCCTCCACCAGCCTTGATGACGAATACGCCAGCGCGCGCGGGGAGTGGAAGGGGAAGCGTCACGCCTGCCCCTGGAACGGGCGGGCGTGGCTGATGACCAACAGCCACGTCGCCGAGGCGCTGGCGCGCGCGGCGCAAACGCTGGACCCTGCGCTGAAAAAGAAGGCGGTGGACTTCATCCGCCGCTTTATCCGCCTGCTGTTCATTGACCGCGACCCGCAGCGTCCGAGTTCCTACGAATACTATAATCCCCTCACCGGGCAAGCCCCGTTCTTCCGTGGCGTGGATGACTACATGCATTCATGGATAGTGGACCTTATCATCCAATACGTCGCGGGGGTCCAGCCAGGCGAAGACAAAGTGGTCATTGACCCGCTGCCGTTCGGCTTGAAGCACTTTACGTTGGACAACGTTTTTGTCAAGGGGCATATTCTTAAAGTCGCGTGGCAACAAGGCAAGGGGATGAAGGTCTGGCTGGACGGTCAGGTGGTCGCCGCGCGGCAACGGCTGGAGAGGGTAGAGATTGAGATGTGAGGCGTGGGGCGTGATGCGCTTTGCCGATTGGTCGGAGGAGCCCCCAGTCCAAAAATTTGCCCATTTTTCTTGCGAAATCGGCACAAATATGATATGTTATGACACACAGAAGCAAACGCTCCAGGAGAGGAGGTGACGTTGCAGCATGACAAAGACGCAACTGGCGAACGCCGTCGCCCAAGATTGTGGGATGGCTCGCAAGGATGCCGTCCGGGTGGTGGAGTCGGTATTAAAGACTATCACTCAGACAATATGCAGCGGCGAGCGTGTTTCCCTATCAGGATTTGGGGTCTTCTCCATCCGCGATACGATGGCGGGCAAGCGCAAGAATAATTTCACGGGCGAGATCATCACTGTCAAAGCCAAATCGAAACCGCGCTTCACACCAGCCAAAGCGCTGAAAGAAGAGGCTGAGAAGACGCGTCGCAAACGTCAAGCCGCTGCCAAGAAAGCAGCCGCTTAGTCTCTCCTCGGGTCGTTGTTTCCACAACGCCGCGCCCCCCCGAGGCTGGGCGCGGCGTTGTGCTTGGGTCAGATGTAGCCGACGCAGTAGAACAGGGGCGGTGGATTAAACAGCCTCTCCGCAAACTGCGTAGCGCCGACATCCTGTCGGCGTTTCACGCCGGCTGGAAGCCTACGCTACCCGGTTTATGGTTTTGTGGGGCGTTCTCATCCTTGTATGGAATTGATTCCTTTGACGTATGGCAGCGAGGTCGAATACGCTGTCCTCTACAAAGGCAAGGGGGCACTGATTACAACGGTGCAGGTGGGGAGCATTGCCGAGGAGGTGGGGATTGTCCCCGGCTCTGAGTTGCTCCTGATTGACGGCGAGCCGCCGCGCGATGCGATTGATTTTCAATGGGCGGAGGCGATGCCGTCGCTTACGCTCACCGTGCGCACGCCCGAGGGCGTCGCGCGCGAGATTGAAATCGAGAAGGACCCCTCTGAGCCGCTCGGCATCGGCTTCGCCACCGACCTGTTTGACGGGCTGAAACGCTGCAACAACCACTGCCCGTTTTGTTTTCTCGACCAACTCCCCAAAGGCTTGCGCCGCACGCTCTACGTGAAGGACGACGATTATCGTCTATCTTTCCTCTACGGTCACTACGTCACCCTGACGAACCTCAAGGAGAAGGACTTCGAGCGCATATTGCGTCTGCGCCTCAGTCCGCTTTACGTCTCTGTGCACGCGACGGACCCCGAGGTGCGCCGCCGCTGCCTGGGCAACCCCAAAGCCGCCCCGATTGTGCCAATTTTGCGAAGACTGATAGAAGGCGGCATTGAGTTGCACACGCAGGTCGTCCTCACGCCCGGGCTCAACGACGGCGCCGCGCTGACGCAAACTGTGCGCGACCTCGCTGCCCTGTTTCCCGGCGTGCAGTCGCTCTCCATTGTGCCCGTTGGACTGACCAAGTTCATGCCCCCACAACGTGGGTTACGACCGGTAGCCGCTGAGGAGGCGCGACAAGTCATTCAGCAGGTCCACGCGTGGCAGCGGGAATTCCGCTCGCGCTTCGGCGTCAACTTCGTTTACGCCTCCGATGAAATGTATCTCCTCGCCGAAGTGGAACTTCCCGCCGCCGAAGATTACGACGAATATCCGCAATACTCCAACGGGGTCGGCATGGTGCGGGTGTTCCTCGACGAGTTGGCGGAGGTCCAAGCAGAAAAAAGGGGACGCCCCAACTCGTTGAGGACAAATACCCCCACACACGTTCGGGCATCTGGCGCCCTCTCCTCTTCGTCCCAGCGCGTGACGCTGGTGACCGGCGCGCTCGCCGCACCGTTCGTCCAACAGCTCAGTGACTTCCTCAACACGAGTGGCATCGCCACCGCGCAGGTCGTTGTCATCCGCAATGACACTTTCGGTGAAACCTGCACGGTGGCGGGACTGCTAACGGGGCGGGACATCCTCCGCCAACTGCGCGGGCGCGACCTGGGCGACATCGTGTTTCTGCCCAGATATGCGGTGAACGAGGAGGCAGCGTTTCTGGACGACATGACCGTCGCGCAGTTGGAGCAAGAACTCGGCGTCCAGTGCGACGCCAGCCACTACGGACCATCGGGGGTTGTTGGGATTCTTTATTCAGATATCCCCTATCTTCGACATTAAAAGCCTCTATACACTTCTTACCTATTTTGCCTACGATAGAATTGCAGAGAGCCAGACTGGACAAGCGGCTGCATTTTGGACTGATTTCGAGAAGGAACTGGCAAAGCCTCCCGACGCGGATTTCGCCAATGGTTTAAACTACGTGAGAAATTACATCAAGAGCGATACATCCCTAAAGCAAGATAACGTGCAGGACAAACTAATCGAAAGATGCGAGGCTATCTTATCTATGCCCTCGAGGAGGGAGCAAGTTGAAGCCGTCTGCTCGGTCGTGAAATATGTACGTCGCAAAGACCTGCCCGAGGCGGCGCGCCGTTTCGGTTGTAGTCCCGACTTCATCAGACGTTATTGGTGAACTGCTCCCTAACCGCCACATAGAACGCCTGCGGCTCGGCGATGGAGGCGCTTAACTTTTCCATTGGACACACATCCGTGCCGCTGCGGTTGAGAATGTGTGGGACGATGTGCCGCGCCTGCGCCGGGACGCCTTTCTCCCTCAACAATGTCAATGCGGGTTCGCTCGCCGTTTCCGCCAAGACTTCGACAATACCCGCCACAAGGCATAACTTCGCTGCCGCTATGCCCACGATTTTGTCAATTGCCGTCGCGCCGCGCAACTCATCGCCACATTCAGCGATACATGCCACCCAGGCGCGCAATCCCGACGCAGACGACTCAAACAGCGTGCGCCCCTCCTTCTCGACGATGAGCGCCATGCCGCGCTGATGCAATTTAGTGAGAGCGGTTGCGAGTGTCGTCATCGTCATCCCGATGTCCTGTCGTGAGTGTCGCGGGCTGGAAGCCTGCGCTACCTCCCGTCCCGCGCTGCGTTCAGCATCTTCATGAACTCCCGCATCCAGGGCGCGTTGTCCCAGAAGGTGCGCGCGGTCACGAGGTTGCCGTCCACCACGACGGGTTCGTCCACGTAAATGCCCCCCACCAGCTCCACGTCGTAACGGCACTTGGGCACCGTGGTCACGCGCTTGCCGCGAATGATGCCAGCAGCAGCGATGATTTCGATGCCATGACACACGCTGGCGATGGGCTTGCCTTGCTCAAACATCTGCCGTGTCACACGCATCAGGTCTTGATCGTAGCGCAAGTATTCGGGCGCCCGCCCACCCGAGAGGACCAGGGCGAGGTAGTCATCGGGGTTGACGTCCCGAAACGCGATGTCGCTGGGGAGATGATACCCCGGTGACTCCACCGTGATGTCCCAGTCGGGGCGCGGCTCGTGCATGACCAGATGGTACACGCGCTTTTCGGGCGCTGCCACGACGCATTGATAACCGTCCTCCTGCACGCGAAAATACGGGTAGAGCGTGTCCGTCACTTCGGCGGCGTCGCCGATGATGAGAAGAACTTTGTTCATCCGTTACCTCCCTTGAAAATTATCCCATCGGGTGGTGTTCCCATCGGAGCGGGAGCAACTCCTCCGAAAATCATCCCACTCGACCTCGTTCTTTCTTCATCCGTCGTCGCACGAACGCCATGACTGTCTGCGCCTCTTCGACGCGCAGCGTCATGGTCACCAGCATGTAAACGCCTACGGACACCGCTCCAGAGAGTAGGCAATTCAGCAGGCGCGTTTGGCGGCTGACCTCCAGCCACGCGGCGAAGTGTTGGGAAACGAACAGAGCCGCTACGACGGCGAAGGAAGTCGCAATGACAATCTTCACAAGAAACGTCAGGTGCGCTCGCGCGCGCACGCTACCCAACCCTTTGCGCAGCAGGACGATGAGGACGATGCACTTCAAACTTTTGCCCAACGTCTCTGCCAGCGCGATGCCCCCCAAACCGTGTCCGGCTTCCACCGATGCCCACGCGAACAGCACGGCAAACGCGCTGGTGCAGACGCCGACGGCGGTGGGCGTGAAGGTGTTCGTCAGGGCGTAGTAAGTCTGGTTAATCATCATCTCACTGGCGAAGAACACCATCCCCATCGCAAACATCGTAAACGGCACGACGGTCAACTCCACCGACTCGCGCCCAAACTGCCCGCTTTCAAACAGGGCGCGGATGAGCGGATACCGCAGCGCGATGAACACCGCCGACATCGGCAGGAACACGAACGCGCACACCCGCAGTGCACCCACGAAAACGTCCGTCAGATGCTGACGGTCTTGGCTTTTGCTTGCCAGTTCTGCGAGATAAGGGAAGATGCCAATGCTCAACGCGTAGGGGAAAATCTGAATGAACACATCCACCGGGGGGCGGGCATATTTATGCAGCGCGGCGCGTCCACCCTCGCCGATGCTGGGGTCGTTCGCTAAACGCAGCAACGCGACTCCCCGTATTTCTGACACTAAGATACCCACAAGCAGCGGCGCAATGAGCAAGAGCATATCGCGCAAGAGCGGTTCACCTCCCCTCCTTACCAAGGAGGGGATGGGGGAGGTTGACTCTCCCTCCCTGCCTGAGGGAGGGGCGGGAGAGGTTGACTCTCCCCTCCTTACCAAGGAGGGGATGGGGGAGGTTAATCGAAACAGATGCCGCTTGTGCCACAAACCAACCACTTGTGGAAACAGTTTGCCGAAACTGCCGACGAGGAAGCCCCCTGCCAGCGCCATAACGGCAAGATTCCGGTTGAGCAGGTGCGGCACGACCAGCACCATCGCCGCCACGATGCAACCTTTCCACACGACATCGCCCAGCGCGGGCAGCGCGAAGCGTTTATAGCCGTTGAGAATCACGTAAGTCAGCGACGACAACCCCAGAAACACCAACCCGCACAACATCACGCGGGCGAGTTGTGCTGTCAACCGTGCTTCTTCGGCGGAGGCGTTCGGCGACCACAGCCGCACCAGCGGGGACGCGGCGGCGATGCCCAGTATCGCACACGCCGTCAAGGTGATGAGCATGAGGCTGGCAACAGTATTCGTGAACCGCCACGCTCGCTCTTCGCCCTCCTCACGGAGGGTGCGGATGAACACCGGCAAAAAGGACGGGTTGATGACTTTCTCAAAGATAAGCCAGACGCGCACCACGATGTCATAAGCCACCGTGTAAGCGTCCGCCATCCACGTCGTGCCGAAGTACTTCGCCAGCAGCGGCTTTTCCAAAAAACCCAGCGCAAACCGCAGGGCGTGAAAGACCATGATGACGCCCGTCGCCTGGGCGACGCGCCGCCCCACCGGGGCAGAAGGGTTCATGGGTTCAGCGGGCAATGGGTTCATAGGTCGAGGGATGAGTGTCTTTGACGCTTCACGCTTCTCTGAACAGTTCCGCCAGCCGCGCTACGTTCTTACGCACGTCAAACTGCTCCGCCACTTTGCGGCGAGCATTGAGTATCATCCGCGCTTTCAGGTGGCTCAGAGTGCAAACGCGCTCAATAGCGCGTGCCAGACTTGCCGCGTCGTTCGGTTCGACAAGCAACCCGGTGACTTCATCCTCCATGAACTCCGCGATGCCTGGCAGCCGCGATGCCACGATGGGCGTGCCGAGGGCGGCGGCTTCTAAAATCACGTTGGGCAGACCGTCGCGGTCGCCGTCAGGGGCAATGACCGATGGCACGACCAACACATCGGCACATGCCATCAACGTCACGACCATCTCGTGCGGATACTCTCCAACGAGTCGCACGCAATCGGTCAATCCCAACGACCTGTTTAAGCGCACGAGTTGCGCGCGCAGCGGTCCTTCGCCCACGATGACACACGACATCGGAAAGCGGCGACGTTTGAGAATGTCCAGCGCGTTGAGCAGCGTCCCAAAGCCTTTCTTTTCCACCAGCCGACCGACCGCCAAAATGACGTGCGTCGTCTGCGGCGAGCGCAGCGTGAAGCGGTAGCGGCGCACGTCAATCCCATGCGGGATGTGGTAGACGTTCTCAAACGAGATGTCACCGCAACGCTCTATCAGAGCGCGTCGTCCCTCCGATGTGCAGGTGACGACAAACTTCGCCGCGGCGACTTTGATTTCCAGGAAATCGCCCTCTACGAAGATGTCCCGCGCGTGTCCGGCGAAACTGAACGGCACGTCCAACTGCTGCGCCGCCAGCATACCCACCGTCGCGGGGAGGTTGGCAAACGTCGCGTGGACGTGACAGATGCCGTCGCGTATCATCTGCGAAGCAAAGTGACGCGCTACCACGTCGCAGCCCATGACGCGCGGCTTCCACCAACGCGGGGCGTAGGTGACTCCCTGTTGCAGCGACACGGCGTCAACGTGCACCGGTTCACCGCGCGTCGGTCGCCACAGCGCGTAGAGTTTTAGAGGCACGCCCTGCCGCCGCAGTTCCACCATTTCGCGCAGGAGGAACGTTTCGGTCAGGGAGGGGAAGGTGCCCAAGATGTAAGCAATCGGCTTCACGCTAAACGATAGGGTTCGAGGCTGTCGCCGAATTGGTCAGCGTTTGGGTGAGACGTCTCCCCGAAGTCTGGCGACTTCGGCTACTACGCTGCGATAGACCTTCAGCGTCGCCTGTGCCGTATTTTCCCATGTAAACCGCCGCGCGCGTTCGCGCCCTAAGCGAACCAATCGCTCGCGCAATTCTGCGTCCTTGACGATGAGTTCCATTGCCATCGCCCATTCGGCGGGTGCGTCGGGCTTCGCCAGCATCGCCGCTTTGCCGACCACTTCGGGCAACGCGCCCGCCGTCGAGACAATCACCGGCGTCCCGCACGCCATCGCCTCTAACGGTGGCAAACCGAAGCCTTCGTAGTGCGAGGGAAAGACCAATCCCGTTGCCAGCGCGTAGAGCGCAGGTAAGTCCGCGCGTGGCACGTAGCCGAGCATCTGACTCAACGGAAGGCGTGTCCCCAAATCTGACGCCCGGAATGGGTTGCCCGCAACGACAAGCGGCAATGGGCTGTGCATCCCAGCAAGCGATTTTACAAGGACGCTTAGGTTCTTCTTCGCTTCAATGTTACCCACAAACAGAAAAAAGCGGTCAGGCAATTGATATTCTTCTTTGACCGCTCGCTGACGCTCGCGGCTCGGCTCAGCAAAGAAGATGTCCTCCACACCCAACGGGACGACTTCAATCTTTTCGGCGAGGACGCGAAGGACGTTTATGAGATCGCTGCGAATTACTTGCGATGGCACGATGACGCGCCGCGCTTTTTGCAGCGACGGTGGCATGACGCGGCGATAGTGCAGGCGGTTTGCCAGCGTGCAAAACTGCGGATGTGTAAAAGCGATGGCGTCGTAAACCGTCAGCACCGTCGGCACGGGCGCCCGCAGCGGCATAACGTAGGCGGGGGCGTGGAAGATGTCCAGTTGGTCCTTGAGCATGAGGCGCGGCAATACCAGTTGCTGCCACAGCACGCGCAGGAGTTTCTGCCCGCCGTCAAACCGCGTGCGCACGAATCGCCAATTGGCGGGGAACTCACAGTCGCTGCGAAAGTCGTGCGGCACATACACGATGAACTCATCGCCGCTCTCAGCTTTTGCCAGCGACTTGAGCAGATTCCAAATCGCGTATTCCACGCCTGAGTATTTACCGTAAAGCAGAGAGCCGTCAATGCCAATGCGCACCGCGCCACCAGGGTTAAAAGTTGGCAGGTTGGCACGTTAGCACGTTGGCACGTTGGCACGTTGGCAGGTTGGCACGTTGGCACGTTAGCACGTTGGAACGTTGGCACGTTAGCATGTTAGCACGTTGGCACGTTAGCACGTTGGAACATTAAACCTGCCAACCTGCTAACCTGCCAACCTGTCAACATTCTAACGTGCCAACGTGCCAACGTGCCAACGCAACGTGCCAACGTGCCAACGTGCCAACGTGCCAACGCGACGTGCCAACCTGCCAACGTGCTAACCCTTACCCCTCAACTCCTCGTAGACCTCCTGCGTGCGCTGGACGGTCAGCGCGATGTCAAACTCGCGTTCCGCTTTGGCGCGTCCGGCTTTGCCGAGATGCTCAGACCATGCGCGATCCTGCGCGAGGCGCCGCATGGCGTCTGCCAACGCGCTGACGTCTTGCACAGGCACCAGCAAGCCGTTGATTTCGTGGTCAACGATTTCCGGCGGTCCGCCGACGTTGGTGGCGATCACCGGTTTTGCCATCGCCATCGCCTCGACGAGGACGCGCCCGAACGGTTCATTGAACGAGGGCAACACCAGCGCGTCCAGCGACGCGAGAACGTCCACAATGTCCTCCCGAAAGCCGAGAAAGCGAACGCTCGCTTCAAGCCCCAGCGACTCCGTCAGGCGCAAAAGCCCTTGCACGTAAGCAGGATGGTCGCCAAACAGGTCGTCCCCGACGAGGAGAAAGCGAGCGTTTGGTATCGTCTGGGCGACTTGCGCAGCGGCGCGGAGGAAGAACGCGTGTCCCTTCCACGGCACGAGTTGCGCGACCATGCCGAAGACGAAATGCGCCTCCGTGAAGCCCAGCGATGGGCGCAGGGACGACGAACGTGGTGCGAAGACGGACAGGTCCACACCGTTGGGAATGACCGCGATTTTCTGCGCGGGAATGTGACAGCGCTGTAAGTGGGTGCGCACGGCTTCGGAGATGGCGATGATTTTGTGCGTCCACCGCGCGTAAACCCGCGCCCACCAGCCGAGCGGCACCAGATCGCGGACGTGCCATACGCAGGGCAAACCCATCTGCCGCGCCGCTAATCCACCGTGCAGGTGAGCGATGGTGCTGTTGGAATGAATCAAATGAACCTCGTTGCGGACGAGATAGCGGACGAGCGGTTTCACCGTCACGGGCAGCAAGTTCGCGTAAGCAAACAGCAGCAGCGGATTGCGCGTGCGCTTGAACCGCACGAACGGCGCGTAACGCACCTGCGGGCTGACCTTAAGCAAGCGCTCGGTCAACGGACCAGGCCCGGGCACGATGCACACCGGCTCGTATCGCGCCTTGTCCAAGCCGCCTAACAGCGACAGCAGACTCATCTCCGCGCCGCTGATTTCTGCAACGTGATTGAGGTAAAGGATACGCATGGCGCGTTAGCACGTCGCGTTAGCACGTTGGCACGTCGCGTTGGCACGTTGGCAGGTTGACACGTTGGCACGTTGCGTTGGCAGGTTGGC
>JANWYM010000529.1 GCA_025055355.1 Abditibacteriales bacterium | reverse complement strand
TGCGTCGCCTGTAATGAGCGGCGTGATGTTCAGGGCGATGCCCTCAGCAGGTCGGCGCGTGTGTTCCATGGGGCTGCGTTCCTTTCTGCATTTCACCGCACGAAATTGGCGTCGCTAATGTTGCCGCGATTTAACCCCTTGACATGCCCGTCGCAGAAAACGATGTTTGCCCGCAGTTGATGGCGGAAGTCCATCGAAGCCCATCGGTCATTGGGTCCCCACCAACTGGGCGGGTCAATGGCGGGCGTTTCGTTGTATTGGTCGGGAACGGGGAAGCCGAAGATGCCGCTGTCGGCAAACATCACCGTATTAGCGGGTGTGTTCAGAGCCGCTTCGTGCACGGCGGGACCGGGCGGCCAAACAAACCGCAAGCAGTAATCGCTACCGACGTAGCACCAATTGTAGCCGTAGCCGTTCCCATCGCCGAAACGCGTCACGCCGCGCCAACTGGGACAACGCTGCACCTGATGGTTCTTCATGTAAGGATACAACAGCCCTTGCGTTTTGTCCCACGTGTTGCCGCTGCCGCGCCCGAACCAGTATTGCGCCAGCCCGTTGACGAACCCCGCGAAGTAGGGCGGATAGGTCCCGTCGTAGTCCTGCACATACAGCATTGTCGCCAGCCCTAACTGCTTGAGGTTCGACTGACAACTTGCCGACCGCGCCTTCTCCCGCGCCTGCGCAAACACAGGCATCAGAATCGCCGCCAAAATCGCAATGATGGCGATGACCACCAACAACTCAATGAGGGTGAAAGCGTTGCTCTGAAACTTCTTCATCGTTGCTCCCCTCTCCTGCTATATCGCGTTGGCACGTTGGCACGTTAGAACGTTCAAACCTGCCAACGTACCAACCTGCCAACGTGCTAACGTGCCAACGTGCTAACCTATCAACGTGCTGGCGTCGCTTGCCACAGGACCTCCTCTCCGCCTTCGCAGGTGTTGACCCACCGCGCCAGCACGAAGAGCAAATCGGAGAGGCGGTTCAAGTAAACGATGGCTTCAGGGTTGACCGGTTCAAATTCCGCCAGCCGCACGACGCAACGTTCAGCGCGTCGGCATACGGCGCGGCAGACGTGCAGGGCAGCGGCGGCAGGCGTGCCGCCGGGCAGGATGAAATGTCTCAGTGGCGGCATCTCCGCCTCCCAGCGGTCAATCCACGCCTCCAGTTGTTGAGTCTGTGCGGGCGTCATGCGCTGCGTGCGCGCTGCCACGTTGGACTTGGTTTTGAGGGGGGTGGCGAGGTCCGCGCCCAGCACAAACAGGTCGGACTGAATCTGACGCAGCAAATTCGAGCCGTGAGCGTCCACGAGCGGGGAGGTCAGCAGCGTCGCCGCCCAGCCGAGGTGGGCGTTGAGTTCGTCCACTGCTCCGTAGGCCTCCACGCGCAGACTCCCTTTGGACACGCGCCGTCCGCCGAAAAGTCCGGTCTCGCCTGTGTCGCCGGTTTTGGTGTAAATCTTCATCGTCCATCCTCCTCACGCCGCCATCGCCAACGCCGGATCCACGCGCACCACGCCCCGGTCGGGGAAGCAACCCGCAAAGAGTTCAGGGTGAAGAATCTCCGCCAGCATTTCGAGGCTGTCCACCACCCGCGGTCCGGGGCGGCTGAAGTAGGCGGAACCGTCCACCACATACACCTGTCCGTAGCGCACGGCGGGCAAAGATGCCCAGTCGGAGTAACGTTGCAGAATCGGTAGGTCCTGCAGAGCACGCCCCACGCCGTAGCCACAGCAGGCGATGACCAACACCTCAGGCTGCGCCTCCACCACGCTCTCCCACAGGATGCGCGAGGAGTCTGCGCCTTTGCGTCCCAGCGGATCGGTGCCTCCAGCGATCTCCACCAGTTCAGGGTTCCAGTGTCCGCCGCAGAAAGGTGGGTCAATCCACTCCATCAGGAAGCAGCGAGGACGGGAGGACGCCCGCGCTGCCTGCGCGCGCACCCATTCGACCCTCTGCCGCAATGACGCGACCACTGCCTCCCCCCGCTCCGCTCGTCCCACAACCGCTGCCACGCGGCGGATGTCCTCAAAAATGTCCGCAAGACAAGAGGGTTCGAGGTTGACCACCTGCGGCGGACCGGGCAGCGTGGCGGCGAACGCGGTGACGGAGCCGTAACTGACAGCGCACACGTCGCAGAGCCGCTGCGTGAGAATGACATCGGGCTGCAACTGTCGCAGCAGGGGTTCATCCAGCGTGTAAAGTGTGCCGCGCTCTTGAAGCGTCTCGCGCACCCAGCGGTCAATCTCCACACTGGACAGCCCTGCGCCGTGAATTTCGCAGCGCGTTACACGCGGCTTCGTGTTCGCCGCCTCGGGATAATCGCACTCGTGCGATACCCCCACCAGTTCATCCATTAAGCCCAACGCCCCGACGATTTCCGTCGCGGCGGGCAACAAAGAGACAATCCGCATAGTGACCTCCTTAGAGCCTCTCCCCAAAACTCCCCTCCTTACCAAGGGGGGGTTGGGGGAGGTTCAAAATGGGGACACCAACCCCCTGTGATCCCCTGGCGCAGAGGGACAGTCGTTTTTGGGATAGGCTCTTAACGTCCGCTCGCTGACGCTTGCGGCTCGGCAAACAAATCAGGATGCAGACACCGCGCTAACTGCTCGACGCCCATCACCGCTCGTGGGGTGGGGCTACCCAACAGTTCAACAGGGATGAGACAAACGCGCCCCCACTGCACTGCGGAGAGGGCGCGCCACATGCTGTCGTTGCGGAGTGATTTCAGGAATTCTTCGGGGTTCACCTCCCTCCCTTGCGACTTGGCAAAGACCAGCACATCGGGGTTTTGCTTGACCAACATCTCCGCGCTGTAAGTGGGATACATCGGCTTAGTGAGATGATGGGCAACGTTGATGCCGCCCGCGAGGCGGATGGCTTCGTCCACGATGCTGCTGCCGCCAGCGGTGAAGATCGGCGGACCTGGGTCGAGGCAGTAAAACACACGCGGACGTTTTGCCGCTGGCAGCGATTGCGTGCGCCGCCGCACCTGCTCCAGCCGCCGCCGCTGCGACGCCACAAACGCCTGCGCCGTGCGCTCCGTGCCACCTAACTTCCCCGTGCGCAGGATGGCGTTGAAGATCTCCTCGAACGTTTTGGGGTTGAAGCCAAAGACGGCAATGCCCGCCTGACGCAACTTGTCCAGCGCGGACATCGGGTTGCCGTAGGCAGCCAACACAAGGTCGGGCTTAGCAAGCAGAATCCTCTCGACGTTTGTGTTGACTATATCCCCCAGCACCGGCTTCGTTTGGGCTTCGGGCGGATATTTGCAATAGGAGGTCACACCTACGATACGGTCGCTCAGCCCGGCGGCAAACAGATACTCCGTGCAACTGGGGGCAAGCGAAACAATGCGTTGGGGATATTGTTCCAGCGTGATGACATGGCCCAAGTCGTCCTTGAGCGATATAGCAGGTTTACGCGCCGCCGTCGCGGCTACGACGCACGCCGCTACAACAATAGATAATAAACAGAGCCGCTTCATCCTTCCTCCCTCGCCTCAGGATGAAATAAAA
>JANWYM010000528.1 GCA_025055355.1 Abditibacteriales bacterium | reverse complement strand
CCTGAATACCCGAATATCCTCATATTTTTCTCCCTTCCCCAACCCCTCTCCGATGAAAATGCCTGTCGCGGCGGGTGCATAGGCGTCAGGGCGAGGAACGAAGCAAAGCCACCCCATTCGCAGGGGATGGCTTCGCCCCGTTCGCCATGACGTTGGGAGTCAGGGCAAAAAACCTCGCCGCGCCGTGCCTGTGACTCCCCTCCCCTTACGATCGCCTCTTCAACCGCTGCGCTGGACCGATGACCTCTTTCGGAAAGTTGCGCCCCTTCCAACTCAACACAATCGAAGCCATCCACTCGGGTCCTTGACAGTAGTCTACGCGAATGTCGTGGATGCCTTTGGTCAAGGTGATAGGACGGCTATGGGTGTTGAGCCGCTGAATGAACCAGGAGTCAATCACGAGTTGCCCGTCAATCCACAACCGTCCGCCGTCGTCAAGGGCTTCGAGGTAGAAGGTATACTCTCCGTCTTCTGGCACGTAAAGCTTGCCCGTCCAGCGGACGCTAAAGTAACTTGCGCCCACCCCCTCGCCGGGGCGTCCCATTTTGTTCTTGATGTAATCCATTGCCTCCTCAGAGCGCGGGTCAAGCCCGGGCTCCCGGTTGCTCCAGAAGAAGTTGATGCGCGGGTCAATGCGGGTGAACTTGAGCGTAGTAAAGGTCGGCCAATCAATTCTCTGACCGGGGGCGGGGCGTCCGTTGAGGACGATGTAATCGCCCGGCTTCTTCTTCGGGTCATCGTAGTATTCGCCCTTCAAGCCGCCGTTGAGGAACCCACGCGTGAGCATGTAGCCCTCATCGTCCTCCCCACCGCTTTTGATGCCAGGTTTGCCTTTGCCGAAATTAGCGGTGCCGCGTCCCGAGCCGCGCTCGTCGCCGCTGCCATGTCCGGCGACCTCGCCCGTTCCCGTGCCACCGCCGCCACCGTCGCGCCCGCGACCGCCTGAGCCGCGACCGCCGCCACCACCACCGCCGTCACCGCCGCTGCCCAAGCCGGCACCGATGCCCGTGCCGATGCCCAATCCTTTGCCCCCCCCGCCACCTCCACCACGACCTCTCCCGACACCGGCGCCGACACCAGCCCCGATGCCCCCTTCCCCTCCTCCGCCGCTGCCGCGTCCGACGCCTGCCGCTGCGATACCGTAGCCCGGTCCGCCCGGACCGCTGCCCGCCGTGCCGCCTCCCGTGCCTGTGCCGCCGACCATGCCCCCCGGCTCGCCGAACCGCAAGCCGAGGTTTTTCGCCTTAAACTTCGCGCCCCCACCGCCCTCCCCCGTGCCGATACCGCTGCCGCGCCCGTAGCCGAACCCTGCGCCTTCGCCCGTGCCCGGACCTTCTTCCCCCCGTCCAGGACGGGATGCTGTGCCGATACCGATGCCCGCCCCTACGCCTTGCCCAATCCCCGTGCCGATGCCTGTGTGCAGGGTGCCGACAGGCAATTTGCCGTCCTTCAGACCGATGCCCGCGCCCCGCGAGAACCCCACGCCGCCTGCGCCTGCGCCGATGCCGCCGCCCGTGCCAGGGCCTTCCCCGCCTTTGTCGGCGCGCACGACATCCTCAGCGCGCGGGTTGTTCGATGCCAACAAATCGGGTGAGCCTCCTCCGCCACCGATGCGCGGTAACGCCTTGGGCAAGTTTTTGCCACCCCCTCCGCCCAATGCATACACCGTCTCCGGCGTGCGCCGCTGCGCGTCCGTTGGTCCGCCGCCCGGTCGGTGATCGTCCGGGTTCAGCCCTGACCGCCCACCGCCCATCGCCGTCAAGTTGGGGTTGAACGGCAGATTGGCGTCCTTCTTTCCAATCGGCACGCCGCGCGGTAGGGGCGTCTCCTCCTCCGGTCCGCGCCCGCCCGGCGCGACCTTCGCGCCGCCGGCGTCGTTCGGGTCAAACGGCTTCGGCCCTGGCGCTTTGTCCAGCATCTGTCCATCCGGGCGCGCCCCCTCTGCGCCGCTGCCTGCTACTTCGTCGGAGAACCGTTGCTTGCCCGGCGTGCCCGGCGGCAACTTTGCGACTCTCGGACCCATCGGCGCGGGACTACCGCGTTTGCGATGAGCGCGCTTAGACGCCGACGCTATCACCCCACGACGGGGCGAGATGCGCGGGAAGTGCGGCTGTGGGCGCGGCGTTTCCGCCTTCGGTTTGGGAGGCTCTATCTGCTTTTGTTCCTCCTCGTCCCTCGGCGCCGTCGGCTTCCCCAAGTCAATGAACGTCAAATCCATCGGCTTCTGAGTCGTTTCCGCCCGCATCAACGCGAACGGCAACGCGACGCTGAATCCGATGATATGCCCGATGAGTGAGATGACAAGGCAGCGCTTCAGCAGTCGGTCAGCGAGTTCATCGCCGGTTGTTCGGCGCATGGGATGCCACCTCCTTGAGCGATGGAACGCGGCTTTTCGGCTCTGTCGCCAAGGCGACGCGGTGCAAGCCGGACATCTTCACCGCGTCCAGCACTTGCACGATGTGGTCGTAGGCGATGCTGCGGTCGGCTTTGACGATGACGCGGGTTTCGGTGTTCTGCTGCGCCCGCTCCTTCAGGGCGGCGTGCAGGGCTTCGATGGTAATCTCTTTCCCGTCCAGATACACCTGCGCCTTGTTGTCCAGCATGATGTTGATGTCCTGCGCCATCTCGGGTTCCGCTTCCACCACCTGCGTCTGCGGCAGTTGCATGTTCAGCCCCACCCGCCGCACGAACACTGTCGTCACCATGAAAATAATCAGCAACACCAGCGCGATGTCCACCAGCGGAATCACGTTGATTTCTGCCAACGGCTCTCCGGGTTGGTGCGATCTGCCGTGCATAACCTCTCCTCAGTGACCGGTGACCGGTAACCAGTGACCAGTAACAGATGCCTGCGCAAATAACCCGTCGCTTTGCGATGGTTCCACCACAGCGTTGCGGGCTACTCTATATACCCAATGCCACTGATCACTGGTCACTAGTCACTGCTTGCTGATTACCGGTTCCTCCGCTATCAGCGGCTCAAAGTCCGCCATCTGACGGTCGAGGTCCACGATAAAGTAGTTGACCCTGCCGACGAAGTGGTTATAAGCAACGCCCGCTGGAATGGCTACGAACAACCCGAGCGCGGTGGTCATCAGCGCCTCCGAGATGCCTTTGGCGATGATGCCGGCGCTCATCCCCTGTTGCTCGGCGATGAAGGTGAACGCTTTCATGATGCCGCACACCGTCCCGAACAGTCCGACGTAAGGCGCGTTGCTGGCAATCGTCGCCAGAATGCCCAGCCGCCGCGCCAGCCGCTGCTGCTGGAACGCCAGCTCCTTCGCGATGGCGTCCTTGCGGAACGCCGCGTGACCGTTGACGTTCTCCAGCCCGGTTTTGAGCAGCGCCGCCAGCGGTGTCTCGCTCCTCTGCACGAGGTCGCGCACCTCACCCAACAGTTTCCGCCGCAGCCGCTCGCGCAGCGATGGCATCAACGCATCCGTCTCCACCCGCAACCTCTTCAGCGTCTTCGCCCGTTCAATCATAATCGCGACGGACACGACGGACGCTCCCAACAATGTG
>JANWYM010000527.1 GCA_025055355.1 Abditibacteriales bacterium | reverse complement strand
CGGGAACATCGCTGTCTTCGAGCGCGGTCAGCCATGCGGCGGCGGGCTTCTGACGAAGGATGGCCTCGATGAGCGGAATAAGCGTGGCGCGGTGCGCGACGCGCTGCGGGTTGGTGGCGAAGCGCGGGTCGGTCTTCCAATCGGGTCTGCCCAGCACATCGCAGAGCCGCTGCCATTGACCGTCGTTGCCAACGGCGATAACGATGTAATCGTCCGCCGTCGCAAAGGCTTGATAGGGCACGATGGAAGCGTGCGCGTTGCCCCAGCGCTGCGGCACGACGCCCGAGCAGAGGTAGGCGCTGCCCACGTTCGCCAGCCACGCGACCTGTGAGTCGAGCAGGCTGATGTCCACCCGCTGCCCTTCACCCGTGCGCTCGCGGGCTTGCAACGCGGCGAGAATGCCAATGCACGCAAACATCGCCGCCGACACGTCCACGATGGCGACGCCGACCTTCATCGGCGGGCGGTCAGGTTCGCCGGTGATGCTCATGAGTCCGCCCATCGCCTGAATCACGAAGTCGTAGCCGAGGCGGTCGCGGTAGGGTCCCGTCTGCCCGAAGCCGGTGATGGAGCAATAAATGAGGCGCGGGTTGAGTTTTTTCAGCGCGTCGTAGCCCAAACCCATTGCGTCCAGCGCACCGACGCGGAAGTTCTCAATGAGAACATCGCTGCGCGCCGCCAACTGGCGGCACTTCTCCACGTCAGCGGGGTCTTTGAGGTTGAGCGTGACGCTCTTTTTGTTGCGGTTACAGCAGAGGTAATACGCGCTCTCGCCGCCGACGAACGGTGGACCCCACTGCCGCGTTTCATCGCCCGTCTCCGGGCGCTCCACTTTAATCACCTCCGCGCCCAAGTCGCCTAACACCATCGCGCAGTAAGGACCTGCGAGATGGCGCGAGAGGTCGAGAACGCGGATGCCGTCAAGGGGGGAAGGCATAAGGAACTCCTCTCATCTACGGCACGAATGGATTGATAACTGGTCAGTCGAATTGCTTATACACGGCTTCCACCGTTTGCGCCGTCTTTTTTCACCTCCATAGCACCGCGCCACCACACGGTCAAACGTCCTCTTCAAACGGATACTTCGGCAACGTCCGCCGCAGCGGTCTATCCTGTCGGTAGCCCAGCGCATATTCGGCTTGGATGATTTGATGAATCTCCCGCGTGCCTTCGTAGATGACCGCGCCGCGCGCGTTGCGCCAGTAGCGTTCGACGGGGAACTCGTCGCTGAAGCCGTATGCGCCATGAATTTCAATAGCGTCCTCCGCGCACTTGAGGGCGTTGTTGCAGTTGACCCACTTGGCGAGGCTGACCTCGCGGGTGTGCCGAATACCTTCGTTCTTCATCCAGCCAACTTTGTAGTAAAGCAGCCGCCCGATGTCGCGGGACGCGACCATGTTGGCAATCATCTGCTGAACAAGTTGATGCTTGCCGATGGGCACGCCGAAGGTGGTGCGCTCGTTGGCGTAGGTCACGCACGCTTCCAGGCACGCCTCGATGATGCCCACCGCGCCTGCCGCGACAGTATAGCGTCCGTTGTCCAGCGCGCTCATCGCAATTTTGAAGCCCTCGCCTTCTTCACCCAATACGTTCTCGACAGGGACCTCAACATCGCTCAACACCACGCTGCCCGTGTTGCCCGCGCGCACGCCCAACTTGCCGTGAATCGTGCTGGTGCTCACGCCTTTGAAGCCGCGTTCGACGATGAAGGCGGAAATGCCGCGACGACCTTTCTCTCTATCGGTGTAGGCGAAAAACAGAAAATGATCGGCAACGTCAGCAAGCGAAATCCAAGTCTTCTCGCCGTTGAGAACGTAAACGTCGCCCCTGCGCACAGCCGTGGCGCGCATCGCTGCGACATCGCTGCCCGCGTTCGGTTCGGTCAGAGCGAACGCACCAATCTTTTCCCCTTTCGCTTGCGGGATAAGGAACTTTGCTTTCTGTTCTGGCGTGCCCCATTGCAGCAGCGACAGGGAGTTGAGGGCGACGTGAACCGACATAACCACACGGGCGGAGGTGTCAGCGCGCTCTAACTCTTCACTGACGATGCCGAGGCTGAGGTAATCGAACCCCTGCCCGCCCCATTTTTCGGGGATGCAGATGCCGAGCAATCCAGCGGCAGCCATCTTCGGCAACAGCGTTGGGTCATGTGTCTGCGCGCGGTCACGTTCGCGGATGCCTGGCAAAATCTCTCGCCGCGCAAACTCGCGGGTGGACTGGCGAATCATCTCATGTTCGGAAGTCAGGTTGAAGTCCATGTTGCTATCCGTTTTATCTCACACCAAGAGGCGAAGGACGCAAAGGAAACCTTCGGGTGCATGACGCAAAATGCGTAACTTGTAGAGACGCGCCGCCCATGCGAATGTCTCTCAACGTGGGCAGAGTGAGCAGACTGCAAATTCGGTGTAATGCACCTAAACTCCCTTAAAAATCCTTTGCGCCCTTCGCCCCTTTGCGCGAAGCGCTCATAATGCTCCGTGATGTTGAATTCAGCTTTTTCTGATTTCGAGCAGCAGGAAAAGAGTAAACTTCGAACTTAACGAAACAATACGCCTGGAAGGTTATTTGACGGCGCGGGCGGGTTTCCTCCTGGCGTGGACAAGGGGGGAAAACCACTATTGACGGATTGGATACAGGCTGCTACAATGGCAAAGTAGTTAAGAATGGTCATACCATATTGCCATTGAAGGCGGAAGGGGGTGAGGGAGGAAACGATGAATGATGTTGTGTGAGTCAGGTGGAGTGGTCTATGGTTTTCATTCAAAAGGGGTGATTCAACATGAGAGGTGCAATGCGGAAGGGTTTTACGTTGATTGAGTTGCTGGTCGTCATTGCTATCATCGCCATCCTTGCTGCCATCCTGCTGCCGGTGTTCGCGCAGGCACGGGAGAAGGCGCGGCTGGCGTCCTGCACCAATAACATGAAGCAGCTGGCGATGGCGGTGCTCCAATACGCCCAGGACTACGATGGTTACCTGTATCACCTGAACGGGCGCGGCTTCAACTTCCCCGGCTGCACGGTCTGCAACAACACGGCTTGCACGACCAACCCTGTGCTGCGCGATGATGAAATCATCGCCAATCCCGACCTCGGTCCGCGCAAGATGATTGCCGCGTTCAATCCCTACCTCAAGAACGACCAGGTCTACCACTGCCCGTCCAACCCGAACGCGCGGCGGCACATGTGCCGGAACAGTTACAATGCCAACGGCAGTGCCTTCGACAACCAGTATGACCCGTTCTACACAAGTTATCGCTTCTGGCCTTCGGTGGCGTGCAATGAGGTGCCGGGCAGCGTGTTGGTGGATGCGGGGGGACGGCTGCCCCGCGTCGGCTATGGTTTTGGTCAGTGCAACTTGCAGCCTGCCGATACCTACACCGCCGAGGTAGGACCTGCGCAAATCCAGATGTGGTCGGAGGAACTGCCCTTCCACCGCCAGCCGCACAGCGGCGTGTTCGGCAACATCTACGCCCGCGTCTACGCCTTCCGCGACGGGCACGCGAAGATGATGTTCATCGAGCCCAACC
>JANWYM010000526.1 GCA_025055355.1 Abditibacteriales bacterium | reverse complement strand
GAGAGAAGCGCGAAACGCAAAAGTTTAGTCTTTAGTTCAATGGGTCCATGGGTTCATAGAATTCATGGGGGAATGGCATGAACCTCATGAACCCATGAACCCCCTGCACTCCATGACATCCTTGTTTGACCTGTTGGAACGGGGCGTCGTCATCGCCGATGGGGCGATGGGCACGGTGCTGCAACAGCGCGGGTTTCCTGCGGATATTCTTTACTGCTACGCGAACCTGACGCATCCTGACCTTGTCGAAGCGGTGCACCGCGAATACGTCGCGGCGGGAGCGCAGGTCATTGAGGCGAACACCTACGGCGCGACGCGGCTGCGGCTGGCGAACAGCAACCTGGACGAGCACACCCGCGCCATCAACCTCGAAGGCATCCGCCTCGCCCGCCGCGCCGCCGAGGGCAAAGCGCTGGTCGCCGGCGCGGTCGGTCCGATTGGCAAGCCGCTCCAGCCGATTGGACGCGTCGCCCCCGCAGAAGCCTCCGCGACGTTCCGCGAGCAGATCTCCTTTCTGCTGGAAGCGGGCGCGGACCTCATCATGCTGGAAACGTTCGCCGATTTGGACGAACTGCGGCTGGCGATGGAAGCCGCCAAATCACTTAGCAACGTGCCCCTCATCGCGCAGAAAACCTTCATCGAAGACGGCGAAACGTTGTCGGCGGGTTTGCCCCGCGAGGTCTGCGCGAAACTGATGGACTGGGGCGCCACCGTCGTCGGCGCCAACTGCACCGTCGGTCCGCAGCGCATGTTGGACATCGCCCGCTTGATGGCGGAGGTCGGCCGGGGTAAAATCTCCGTGCTGCCCACGGCGGGTCTGCCGCAACTCGTCGGCAGCCGCATGATTTACAACGCCACGCCCGCCTACTTCGCCCGCTACGGCAAACTGTTCGTCGAAGCAGGTATTGACCTCATCGGCGGCTGCTGCGGCACGACGCCGCAGCACATCAAAGCCCTGTCCGACCTGGTGCGCGACTTGAAACCCGCCCCGAAGAAGGTCGCTCTCCCTGTCACCGTGCGCGAACCTACCACTCCTTCTCCACCCCCTCTGGCGCAGGAGAGGAAGGAGGTCTCGCCCCTGGAACGCTCCCGTTTCGCGTGGAACTTGGGCAAGCGGTTCCTCATCACCTCCGAGTTGGAACTACCGCGCGGCGTGGACGCCAGCCACGCGCTGGACACCGCCCGCTACCTCCATCGGATTGGCGTGGACGCCGTGAACATCTTCGACGGTCCGCGCGCCCGGCTCCGGATGAACAACATGGTCGTCGGGCACCTCATTCAGGAGCGCGTCGGCATCGAGGTGTGGATGCACTTCTGCTGCCGCGACCGCAATCTGCTGGGGATTCAGTCGGAGTTGTTGGGGGCGCACGCGCTCGGCATCCGCAACATCCTCGCCGTCACCGGCGACCCCGCGCAAATCGGTGACTACCCTGATGCGACCTCCGTGTTCGACGTGGACGCCATTGGCATGGTGCGCATCCTGCGCATGTTCAACGCGGGCAAAGACCTCGCGGGCAACAGCATCGCCAACCCCACCTCGTTCCTCATTGCCGTCGCCTTCAACCCCACCGCCGACGACATGCCGCGCGAGATTGACCGCCTCAAGCGCAAGGTGGACGAAGGCGCAGAGGTCTGTTTCACCCAGCCCCTCTTCGACCGCGAGGACTTAGAGAGGGCAATGTCCATTACCGACAAACTGAACCTGCCGATGATGGTTGGCATCATTCCGTTGCGCAGCGCGCGGCACGCTGAGTTCTGGCACAATGAGGTCCCCGGCGTTAGAGTCCCCGACCGTATCCGCAAAATCATGGCGGACGCCCCTCCCGACCGCGCCGCCGCCGTCGGCTTGGAACTCGCCCTCGACTTCGCCGCCCACGTCCGCGCCGTCCGCGCCGCCGGGCTTTACGTCATGCCCCCCCTGGGACGGTATGAGATGGTGGAGAAGATTGTCGAAGCAGTGGGGGAACGATAGAAACTACTGGAGCGGCTCTGGGGCATCCTCGACGCCGGGGGACGGGTGTCGGACTGTCGGGCGGGGTGAAACGCAAAAGTCAAGGCAAAAAGCCCTCCACCCTGCTCCTGCGACTGCCCTACCCCACGGGGAGGGATAAGGAAGAAGGTGTCAACAACTACGTCACTTTTGCACGGCTACATCTCCACGCCGCTTGTCAGTTCCTCTCCCATCTCGCCGAGATTCTGAACGCGCTGCATCGCCTGGCGAAAGCCCGTCATCAGCACGCTGTGCTCGCTGGTCACGGTGAAGAAACGTGCGCCCTTTTCCATCAACGTCGGCACGGGCGCACCCCCCGCTGAACCCCACGCCTTTCCGTGTCTGGCACACGCCGCCGCCACGCGGTCAATCGCCTCCTGAATCAACGGGTGCGTCCACTGCCCGATGACCCCATAACTTTGCGAGAGGTCGGCAGGTCCGATATAGAGCAGGTCAATGCCCTCAGTGGCGGCGATGGCGTCTACATCTTCAACAGCCTCCTTGCGCTCAATCATCACAGCGCAGAACGTCTCGCGGTTCGCCCACTCGATATATTCAGCGACGGGCATCGCACCATACCGATTGTCCACGCTCCCGCCCATCCCGCGCCAGCCCAGCGGGGCAAATTTCGCCATGCGCACGAACTCCCGCGCGTCCGCCGCGCCCGTGACATGCGGCAGTAGCACTCCTCCCGCGCCCGCTTCCAGCGGCTTGATGACGTCGTTGTAACTGCCGCGCGGAATCCGCACCATCGTTTCCATCCCCGTCGCCCGCGCCGCCAGAATCATCTGCGACATTTGCTCCAAGGTGAAATCAGAGTGTTCCATCTCCAGCCACACGCAGTCAAATCCCGCGATCCCCATCATCTCCACAATTTTCCAGTGCGGCACCGTCCAAAGCGTTGCTACCCACACCGGTTCGTTCCGCCGCAGTTTCTCCAAGACTCGGTTGGTTCGCATGCGCTGCTCTCCTTTAACGTGATTAAGAAACGATCCCAAAACAGGTCTGCTGGTCATCCTGCGCGTAGCGACGGGTCTCACGACGGCGAGATTCTTCGCGGCGCTCAGAATGACACTGAGCGAAAGGCTCAGAATGACGCCAAAGGTCCCCCTCACGGCTGGGAGACCTTCGGTCAAGGGTTACGGTGCGGGCGAAGGAGAAAAGGAATGACGGCAACCGCATAACTCTCATCGTCTTGCTGCTACCATCGGTGCTGCGCCGCTCCCGATTTGTCCGCTCATTAAGAAGTCCTTGATGGCTTGTATCTGCTTGTCAGGACCGCCGGGGAAGACGTCGGGATACTCTGTGTAGGTAAACCGAGGCATTTTGGTGCCCGGATAGAGCGACTGGGGATTCCTGAGCCAGTCCGTAATCCACTCGGGCTGCAAACGCTGCGGAGCCATAGAGAGGTCGGGGGCCCAGTCGGAGGGCGGCTTCCCTTCTGGCGTCTGCTTGCCGCGCACGTGGCAGGAGATGCATTGATAAGCGGCATCCCCTATCAACTGGTTGGCGCGCACGTAGTAGTCTGCCCTTGCTTG
>JANWYM010000525.1 GCA_025055355.1 Abditibacteriales bacterium | reverse complement strand
CGCCCTCGTCGTCGTCCTCGTCCTCGACCCCCACGGACGACGACGAGGACGACTTCCCTCCGGCGTGGGTCTCCTCCGGGGCGCGGATGATTCCTCCGCAAATCCCTGTATGGCAAGCGCAGCGAAGCCATGACATCAGGCGTTAGGGTAAAAAGCCATCACGCGCCGTTTGCCTCACTCCTCTCCCTTCGTGGGAGTGCTGGGAGAGGCTCTAAGACGTGCCGCCGTAAACTTTCTCCTCCCCCCGATACTTCTCGTTGTAAACCCGCTCGTTCACGACCACGCCCCAGCCGGGCGCGCCTGTGAAGTGATACTGTCCGCCATACCACTCAATCCCGGCGGGCAGAATGGCGTCCACGTTGTAAGCGGGGACCTCGTGCGCGAGGAAGTTGTCGAAAGCGCGCCCCAGATGCAGGCTGATGAACAACCCGAACTGCGAACTCCATGTGTGCGGCGCGCCGCAGCAACGGTATTGCTTGCAAAGTCCCGCCAGCCGCTTCCATTCCGTCAACCCGACGCGGTTGATGTCCAATTGCAGCGCGTCCAGCAACCCCGCCTCCATAAGCGGCAGCAGCGGTGTGACCTCGCCCTGCGTTTCACCGTCGGCGATGAGGGTGTTCCAGCCGTTCTCGCGCAGGAAGTCACGGAAGACGCGGTAGTCCTCCACCGTTTCGGGAAACATCTCCTCTGCCCAGTAGATGTCGCACTGCCCGATCTCGCGGAACAATCGCATCGCGCCCGACACATCGTAGCCGTTGTTGGCGTCCACCATCAGTTTTACATTCGGTCCAATCGTCTCGCGCACGGCAGCGACACATTCCACGTCGCGGCGGAAACCTTCTTCCGCCTCCATCCACTTATGCCCCCGACCAACCTTCATCTTAATCGCGCGAAACCCACGCGCTACGCTTTCAGCGGCTTCCTCGCACACGCGCTCCAGCGGTCGGTCGGGGTAAAGCAAATCGCAGAAATACAACCCGCCATCGTAAGCGTCAACGTCATTGCTCCCTGCATCGCCAAGCAGCGCGTAAACGGGCTTGCCCTGCGACTTCGCCACCACATCCCACATCGCAAACTCCGCCGCCGTCGTGCCGACGACGCCGACCTCGGGGTCGTAAAACTCAAACACATCGCGCCCGATGAGTTGCGGCAGTTCCCTGTCGGCGGCATCCATCCCGCCGCGCAGCCGCCCGATGCCCTCTATGCCTACGTCCGTTTCCAGGCGCACAATCGGGTCGCGTGTCTGCGCCCCGTGATTGGGCAAGCGCGCGTTGCAGCCGATCATCTTCGGGCTGTCCCCGATGGCGTTGAGGACGCGAATGCGAGTGATGCGCCAGCTGCCCATGCGAATGGTTCACGGTCAATGCTGGATGGTGGATGGTTTTATCATAAACCATTAGCCATCAACCATTAACCATTTTCGGCTCTCCGTCGCGCGCTGACTCGTTCATCGCCAGCGTCAGCGCGAGCGTCTTCACGCCGTCGCGGTAGGGCGAGCGAATCAGGTCGGGGTTGTGGGTGCGCACGGCTTCGACGAACACCTCGTCAATCGTGCGGTCGGGGCGTTGATGCTCCTGCGGCTCGCCGCGCCCGTAGACGACGGTTCTGCTGCTTTCCCAATGCACACACCGCTCGTCAATGAGGATGTCGAGAACGTTGGCGTGCGACCAGTCGCGGTTATCGTAAGCCCAGGTTGCCGACAGCGAGCCAATCGCGCCGTTGGCGAACTTCAAGACGACGGCGTTCATGTCGGGGCAGTCAATCTCCGTGAGGATGCGCGACGCTTGCGCGCAGTAAACTTCGGTGACTTCGCCGACGAGGTAGCGCATCATGTCAATCGTGTGCGTCGCCTGCTCGACAAGTTGTCCGCCCGACTTCGCCATCTGCCGAATCCACGCGCCGGGGTTGCCGCGCCCGCTGCCGCTCCAGTATTTGCCCACGACCATACCGACGGTCTCATCGGCAAGGATTTCTTTCGCCGCGTCCGTCGAGCCGAGGTAGCGCAACTGATAGCCGACGCAAGTGAGGAGGTTCTTCTTCTCCACTGCCTCCTGCACGCGCAGCGCGGTCTCCAAATCCCGCGCCACGGGCTTCTCGACGAGGAACGGCAGCCCGCGCTCAATCACGTCTAACTCCGGCTCGCCGTGCGCGAACACGGGGATGCTGATGTAAACCGCGTCGAGGTCGTCGCGCTCCAGCATCTGCTTGTGGTTCGTGTAAACCTCCGCCCCGCACGCCTCCCCCGCCTTCTGCGCTAACTCCTCCACCACATCACACACTGCCACCACCCGCGCACTCGCCAACCCTTTCAACGTGTTCATGTGCCAGCGCGCGTTACCACCACAACCGATGAAAGCAATTCTCACTTCCAAGGATATGTCCCAGGGTTCAGGGTTAGCAGGTTAGCACGTTAGCACGTTGACACGTTGGCACGTTGGCAGGTTAGCAGGTTGAACGTGCCAACGTTTTAGCGTGCCAACGTGCCAACGTGCTAACGTGCCAACGTGCTAACGTGCCAACGTGCCAACGTGCTAACGTGCCAACCTGCCAACGTGCCAACGTGCTAACGTGCCAACCTGCCAACCCTCATAAGATGCCCGCTCGCAGCAACTCCTGCACGTCCAACATCCCCACCGGTCGCCCCTCATCATCCACGACCGGCAAATCGTCAATGACCCGTTCCTGCATTAAACGCAAGGCTTCGATGGCGCGGCGGTCGGGCGTCGTCGTGACGGGGGTGCGCGTCATAATCGCCGTGACAGATTGTTCAAGCACTTGCACACCGTCGCGGAGAATGTGCCGCCGCACATCGCCGTCCGTGACCAAGCCGCACAACCGGCCCGCCTCATCGACAACGACCGCCGCGCCTGCCTGCGCCTTTGTGATGGCGAACAGAACATCCTTCGCCAACTGGTTGTTGCGAACCGTCGCCAGTCGCGCGCCCGTGCGCATCAGGTCGCCGACCTTCGCCGTCGCCTTGCCCAACGCTCCGCCGGGGTGGAAGCGTGCGAAGTCGTCGTGCGAGAACTTGCGCTGCTGCATGACTGCAATCGCCAAAGCATCGCCCATCGCCAACGCCGCCGTTGTGCTTGCCGTCGGCGCGAGGTTGAGCGGGCAGGCTTCGCGTTCAACGGCAACGTCCAGCACCACGTCCGCGCTCGTCGCCAACAGAGATTCGCGGTTGCCGGTGATGGCGATAATCGGCACGCCCATGTCTTTGACGACAGGCAGGATGTTAATGATTTCCTCGGTGCGCCCACTGTAAGAAATCGCCACCAGCACGTCGCCCGACGCCACCATCCCCAAATCGCCGTGCAAGCCCTCCGTTGCGTGAAGGAACAACGCCGGCGTGCCGGTGCTGGCGAACGTCGAGGCCAGTTTGCGCCCAACCGCGCCCGACTTACCCAGCCCCGTCACCACCACGCGCCCCTTGCAGTGTAGCACCAACTCCACCGCCCGCTCGAACTGCCCGTCCAACCGCTCCACCAAACTCCGCACGGCAGCGGCTTCGATTTCCAGAACCCGTCTGGCT
>JANWYM010000524.1 GCA_025055355.1 Abditibacteriales bacterium | reverse complement strand
CAGCACGACCACGCCCAACCCAGCGCTGCCCAACAGCAACCCCAATCCGCCCAGGACGGCGAAAATTGAAAGGTAAGTGTTCTCGACGGTCTTGAACATCGTTAGGCGTTCGGACGCGGGCGTGAGGTCAAGCCCGACATCTTCGAGCGCGCGCGTGAGGACATGCGCCAACGTTGCCCGCGACGCCGCTGCGGACCGTGGTGCGTCAATCAGAAACACTTGATACCCTGCCTGCGACGGGAAGCGCCGGATGAAGTTCTCCTCCGAGATGATAAGACCCCCCTGCAAAATCGAGTTCGCCAAAATGCCGACGATGCGGACTTTGAACTCGTTGCCGCTGTCGTCGAGAAAGATGAGAGTATCGCCTAACTTCTTGCCCAGCGACCAAGTGACCGTGTTCGCGTCGCCGACGGCGGGAACTGCGCCGTCTGGCTCCTGACCGGTGAGCAACGCCCAACCGTCCGTCGTCTCGCGCAGCGTCTTCACAAATGTGAACGCCTTGCGCTGGCTCAACGCCTGCGGGTCCACGCCCAGCACGCGCGGCGTTTGCGCCCGGTTCAGGTTCAGGCAACTCGCTTCATCGCCGCCGCGCAGTCGCAATGGGACGAAGCGGACACCGCGCACCTCGCCTTCCTCTAACCCAAAAAACTCCCGTCCCTCTGCGCTGTTCAAGTCGTGATAAACGGGCAGGGCGGTCTCACCGTAGAAAGCGAACCCACCCGTGCCAGAGGAACGTTTCTCCGCGCCCTCCTGCGGGTCGTGCCGGTTCGCGCCGACGGCGATGACCATGAAACTTCCGCACGCCAGCATGGCGACAATCGCCACACTGCGCCCGGCGCGCCGCGTCGTGTTGCGCATCCCCAACGCGGTCAGGGTCATCCGCAAGTTGAGCGCTGAAGGTCGAGGGTTGAGGGTTGAGAGCAACAGGCGACAGGCGGCAATCCCCGCCGTTAATAACAGCGCGCCCGCGCCGAAAAACACGCTTGCCGCCTGCTCCTGACCGCCGCGTAGCCCAAAGAGGACGAGAGCAATAGCCCCGATGAAGGGGACGATAGTAAGGTAAAGGACAAAGGGTTGAGAGTTGAGGGCTGAGGGCTGTTGCGAACCCTTAACCCTTAACCCTAAACCCTCGGCTCTCACCCCTGTCAGCAACTCACGCGCAGGAGCACGCGCCTGCTGCCGCGTGATGAGATAGATGGAGAACACCGCAACAATGAACCCCGCTGCCGCGCCGATGGCTAAAGTTTTGGGTTCGGCGTGAAACTGCAGGGCCGCCTGGGCGACCGCGCCGCTCCACACCGACGATAACCCCCATATCATGGCTTGGGTGTAGAACACACCCGCCGCCGCGCCGATGCCGCCCGCGATGAAGGCAATCGCCGCCCCTTCCAGCAGCAGCAACCGCTGCACGTGCTTGGGCTGGAAACCGACAGCGAGCAGCGTCCCGACTTCCTCCGCCCGCTGCTCCACCCCGAACGCAAACAACAGCGCGGTCAGCAGCAGCGCGGCGATGATGAGAAAGAAACTGAACCCCAAAAACAGCCATCCCAAGTTCAACGCCTGCTCGCTCGCCTTCAACGCCTGCTCGCGCACCGGCACGAAGAACAAGCCGATGGACGCGGGGTTCAGTCGCTGCTTGATGCACACCTCTATCACCCCCCGCGACAACTTGTCCATCGGATACCGCACCGCTGTCAAGTTGCCGAAGCGGTTGTTCCAAATCCGCTGTCCTGCTTTCAAGGTGATGAACGCCTTCGGCGTGCCGCGATATTTATCCCAGTAGTCTTCATCCTTGTCGCGGATTTTCTCCAAATCAATCGGCACGCCCGGCTCCCAATCACGGCAGTTCTTCTTATCGGTCAAGCCGGGAATGGCGGGCATGAGGTCGGGGTCAACCGCTGCACCTGTCATCGGCACAATCGCTTTGACGCGAAACGCGCTGGTCCTTTCCTCCAGCCGTCGCATCGCTCCGACGACGAAGTATTTCAGTTGCAACCTGTCGCCGACTTTCGCGTGCAGGTCATCGGCGAGCCACTGGTTGATAACAACCTCGTCCTCTTTAATTTCCCAATTTCCCAACTTCCCGGTTTCCAACGCGGCAACGGTTGAGTAAGGCGTTGCGCGTTCACCGTTTCGGATCTCGTTGACGAAGTAAGTCAACACACCCTGCGCCGCGCCCGGTAGGGCGTCCATCGCTGCCTTGCCCACGGGCGGGTCGAGGAACACGCGGTCGGTGCGCAACTCCAGAGCGTTATGCTGGGGCAACGCGCGCAGTTCAAGGCTGGCGTCGGCGAGTTGCCACTGCCTGGCTAAGGCGATGCTCGCCTCGTTCAACGGAACGTCGCCGCCCACCAGCAAAACGTTCGCTCGCCCGCGCAGGGCGATTTTCTGTTGAAGGGTCGTGAGGGGAACAAATGCGGTGAACGGCGGCATCTGATTGGCTTCGAGGCTGAAGCGTCCGAAGTCCGCATCGCTGACAATCGCAGCCACCGGAAGGCGCAGCGCGACGGAGGCATCTTCGACGGTGGACAGCGGCGCATCCCGCGACAGCAGACTTGGCTTGTCCACGCGCAGCAACACTTCATCGCCGACCTTCGCGCCGAGTTGCTGGGCGAGCCGCTCATTCAACGCAACGGCTTCTTCATCGCTCCTCAAAACCGCCTTCGCGTTGCCCATCTCCCAGAAGCGCTTGTCCACCCCGACGACCTGCACCCGCCGGGAGGGTGAGGCTCCCGCTGAACCCGTCGGTGCGTTGCCTTCCCCCACCGCCGTCCCGCGCAGCAGAATGATAGGCGCGACATTCGCTTTCAGCGCCGACGAAATTTCCTCCGCCAACTTCTCGCGGAAAAATCGGCTCTGCCCGTTGAGGGCGAGATGCACGTTCCCCAGCCGCGCCAAGGCGAAGGCACGCAAACTGAAGCGCACCGAATCGCCTACCGCCAGCGCGCCGACGAGAATTGCCGTGCTTAATGTTGCGCCCAGCAGCACGCCGAGATGCGCACGCCAGTAGAAGCGTAAACTGCGAGTGATGAACCTCCAAATATTCATGCTTAGAAATCTCCTCGTTGACCACGATGTGATTATACCTAAACTTCTGTGGTGCGTCGCTATGCCGCTCGTCGTGGGCTGCAATGTGCCACCTACTTCGCCAGAGATGCAAAAAGGCAACATGCAAGGGTTTAGACCGAAACTCTTGCGTTTTGCCTTCTCCCCCGAAAACGCCTGCCACGTTGCGCGCCGCGCAGCCGTCTCCCTTGCCTGTCATTGCGAGCGGAGCGCAGCAATCCCCTGCGGAGGAGACGCCTACAGGGGAGGGGATTGCTTCGCTGCGCTCGCAATGACATCAGGAGTGGCAAGCCGCCCCCGTGATACCTCTCATCCTCTTCATCTCCTAAAAATGTAAAGGACGGCATCCCCGCCGAACGGTGCAGCAAACGTCCGCCGCCCCCCGCCGCTCGTCGTCCCGCCGGGCATAAGCGTGCCTTCGACGGGATGCATCCACTCCACGATGAACGTTCCCTGACCTTGAGTTAAGTCCAC
>JANWYM010000523.1 GCA_025055355.1 Abditibacteriales bacterium | reverse complement strand
GTCCCGAATCATTCGCGCCCGCACCGCATCGCGCTCGCCCGCGTCGAGGTCGCGCCCATGCAGCATCTGCAGGGATGCCGGGCGAATCCAGACCAGCAACTCGTTGAGTTGTTGTTTGGTGACGCCCGACAGCAGCCCTGTGTCCACGCCCAGACGCACAAAAGAAAGCAAGTCGGTCGCTTCGCGGCAACTGATGAGGCGCGCTTGGGTGAGCACGCCATAGGCTCGCCACACTTTGTCCTCTAACAGAGTGCGATGCTCGCGCAGCAGTTCTTCACGAGCCGACAACTCCTGTTGGGCAATCGCTTCCGCCGCCTGCGCGACGTTTTGGATAATCTCCTCTTCGCTCTGTCCCAGCGTCGTCTGATTGGACAACTGATATAAATGCCCCCACGGGTCGGAGCCTTCGCCATACATCCCGCGCACGGTCAGGTCAGATGCTTCCGCCCGGTCCATCACTTCGTTCAGCCGTTTCAGCAAAGCCAGCCCCAGCAGGTGGAGCATGACGGAGGCGCGCAGGCCCGTGCCGACGTTGGTGGGGCAGGCGGTCAAGTAGCCATACCGTTCGGAGAAGGCGAAAGCGCACAAGGCGCCCAGCGCGTCGTCGGCTTGATTGATCCAACGCAGCGCGCGCGACAACTGCAAGCCGGGCAGCAGGGCTTGCAGACGGAGGTGGTCTTCTTCATTGACAAGGATGCTGAACGCGCCGCCCCTGTCGAACGCGATGCCGCGCCCGACCTCGCGCTCTATGTGCTGGGGGCTGGTGACGTAGCGCTCAACGAGGTTTTCCTGTTCAATGGCGGTGAGGTCTTCAAGGTTGAGGCAATCGAGGTTTTTGAGCGCGCGGCTCTGATGGATAGCCGCGAACGCCTCCGCGCGCACGGCGCGCAGTTCGGCCGTGTCGGCGCGCGCGGGGAAGACGTAACGCCGCAGATTGCGCGCTAACCGCAAGCGGCTGGTCAGCACGACATCGTTCCACGCGCCTCCCCCTTTCATCCACGCTGCCGTCCGGTGGAGTCGGTTGAAGAGCAGCCCTGATGGTCGCCCCCTACCCCGCGCCCGTCGTGCCATGTTTACATCTTACCTTTCAGACTCCGAATCCTGTCCCGCAACCGCGCCGCCTCCTCATACCGTTCGGCGGCGACGGCTTCGGACAGGGCGGCTTGTAACGCCTGCAACTCATCGGCTACTGCGTCCTTCGGCGCGGCGGCGGGCACTTTGCCGGCATGTCCTTGATCCGAGTGCATCTGCCGAATGGCTTTGTCCAGAGTGGCGCGAAACGTTTCGTAGCAGGTCGCGCAGCCCACACGCTCGGTTTCCCGCAATTCGTCATACGTCAAGCCGCAGCGCGGGCAAACAGCGTCCGCCTCCGCCGCGATTTCTGGAAACGCCGAAGGGGACGTCTGCACCTCTGTCAGGAAACTCTCGATGAGTTCCTGCAACGGGGGAATGCCCTCGAACAGGGGCGCCGTGATGTCACTGTGCCGCGCGCACTGCTCGCACAGTTTGACCTCCGTCACCTGATGGTTCACAATCTTCTTCAAGAAGACGTTCGCTGGCTGCACGTGACATTCGTCGCACCACATGGCTGCATCACTGCGATGGTTCATGGTCAGTAATCTCATTGACGATTAACCATCAACCATCTACCATATTACATCAGCCCTTCCACTGGTTCCCCTTCCGTCTGCACCTTCTCGCGGAACCGCGCCATCAGACGCCGCGTGAGGGGGCCCGGTTGTCCGTCACCGATGTCGCGCCCGTCAATGCGCACGACGGGCACGATCTCCGCGCCCGTGCCTGTCAGGAAACACTCGTCCGCCCCGTAAACTTGCAGCAAACTCAGCGCGCCCTCGTGCACAGGGACGTTGAACTCCGCCGCCATCTCGAACACCGTCGCGCGGGTGATGCCCTCTAAAATACCCATGTGCGAGGCAGGGGTGTAAAGGACGTTGCGCGTGGCGATGAAGATGTTGTCACCGGTGCATTCGGCAACGAGCCCCTGCTGGTTCAGCATCAGTCCCTCTTGAACGCCCGCGCGAATGACCTCAATTTTGGCGAGGATGTTGTTCAGATAGTTCATGGACTTGATGGCGGGGTTCAGCACGTCCGGGGCGTTGCGCCGCGTGGTGACCGTGATAATTTCCATCCCCTTCTCGTAGAACTCCGGTGGGTAAAGTTGAATGCGGTCGGTGATAATAACGACGCTGGGCTTTTGGCACTTGCGCGGATCCAACCCCAAATCCCCCACGCCCCGGCTGACGACAAGACGAATGTAAGCGTCACGGAGCCGATTGACCCGCAACGTATGAAACACCGCCTCGCGCATCTCGCCGAGGCTCAACGGGATCTCCAGCAGGATGGCTTTCGCGGAGCGATACAGACGCTCCAGATGTTCCGTGAGGCGCCACACCCGCCCGTTGTAAGCGCGAATGCCCTCGAACACCCCGTCACCGTAAAGGAAGCCGTGGTCATACACTGAAATCTTCGCCTCGGGCTTGGGATAGAGTTGACCGTCTATGTAGACCTGCAAGGTATCGTCGCTCATCACGAATCGGCTCATGGGTCACTGTCAGCGGATGCGTGTAACGGATTAAACGGATGGCTGGCGGCGCTTCACGCGCCAATCCGCTTAACCCGTTACCGAAGTCCGTTGACAGCCATGGTTTTACACCGTTGACGTCCCCCGTCGCGGGAAAATCGCCGACCGGGAGGGTGAACCCCCCGCCGAACCGATGGCTCCGCAGGAGCGTCCCCCTCCCGGAGCGTCGCCCTCCCGTGGGGGCGGTCGTTTCCGAGGGAGAGGGCCAAACGCAAAAGTTCAGTTTTACACTTTCGCTACCTTCTCCCACTGCTTGCTCTTGGCGGCGCGTTCGACGGCATCGAGGACGGCTTGGTTGCGTGCGCCATCCACAAAGTCAGGAGCAAAGGGCGTGCCATGGGCGAGGGACTGCATCAGGTCGGCGACGGTGTTGATAAAGGTATGTTCGTAGCCGATGATATGTCCCGAGGGCCACCAGTTGGCGCCATAAGGCTGCGAGGCTTCGTTGCAGATGATCGTGCGGAAGCCCTGCCGGTCTGCCGGGTCATGGCGGTTGAAGAACTCCAGTTCATTCATCCGTTCAAGGTTGAACACTACGCTACCGCCGCTGCCGTTGATCTCAAAGCGGTTGTAGTTCTTGCGCCCGCCGGCGAAGCGCGTCGCCTCGAACGACCCCACCGCGCCATTGTTGAACCGCGCGATGAACAGGGCGCAGTCGTCCACAGTGACCTTGCCGGTCTTACCCGTCGCTTCCGCCCCCAAGCCCCCCGTCATGTGCCCCAGTGGGCGCTCCCTGATAAACGTCTCGGTGAGGGCGGCGACCTCGGTGATTTCTCCGACGAGGTAACGCGCCAAGTCAATGATGTGCGCGCCCAAATCGCCCAGTGCGCCCGACCCCGCCACTTTCTTGTCCAGCCGCCACACCAGCGGAAAGTTGGGGTCCATAATCCAATCCTGCAGATACGTGGCGCGGAAGTGGTAAATCTTGCCCAACGTGCCGTCCT
>JANWYM010000522.1 GCA_025055355.1 Abditibacteriales bacterium | reverse complement strand
GCTCGTGCGTCCCCGCCTCGCTGACGAACTCCAGCCCGAATTGTTGCGGCATGTTGAAGTCCAATTGCGCGGTGCCCAACTGCCACGGACGCCCCAGCGCGTCGTTCACGATGAAGTCAATCTTGGGTCCGTAGAACGCCCCCTCGCCCGGGCGGAGAGTGTAGTCAATCTGCTGCGACTTCAGCACCGCTGCCAACGTCGCCTCCGCGTGGTCCCATATCTCGTCCGTGCCCGCGCGGTGGTCAGGGCGGGTGGAGAGGAAAATCTGAATCTCCGCAAACCCCAGCATCTTGTAAGTCTCCGTCAGCATCTCCACGAAGTTGTGGATTTCCTCTTCAATCTGCTCCGGGCGGCAGAAGATGTGCGCGTCGTCCTGCGAGAAACTACGCACGCGGGTCAACCCCGCCGTCACGCCCGAACGCTCGTAGCGGTGCAAGCGCCCGAAGTCGGCGTAGCGAATCGGCAACTCCCGATACGAGTGCAGCGAGGCGGCATACAGCAGGCAATGGCTGGGACAGTTCATCGCCTTCACACCATACTCCCGCTCATCCGCCGTGAGCGAGAACATCTCGTCCCAGAAATGATCGTAGTGGCCTGAAATCTTCCACAGGTCCGCCAGAAAAATCTGCGGTGTGATGACCTCCTGGTAGCCGTATTTTTTGTAAAGTTCACGCACGTAGTCCACGAGGAGGTTGTAAACCACCGCCCCGTGCGGGAAGAAAAACGGCGACGCGGGCGCGTAGGGGTGGAACATGAACAGGTTCAGTTCTCGCCCCAGCCGCCGATGGTCGCGCCGCTGCGCCTCCTCCAACTGGCGGAGATACTCGTCCAACTCCCGCTGACTGGGGAACGAGGTGCCGTAAATCCGCTGGAGCATTTTGTTTCTCTCGTCGCCCCGCCAATAGGCTCCGCTCGTGCTGAGGAGTTTGACGGCTTTGAGGTAACCGGTGCTGGGCACGTGCGGACCGCGGCAAAGGTCCACCCACTTGTCATCGTTGCGGTACAAACTCACCGTTTCGCCTTCGGGGATGGCGTCCAGGATCTCCAACTTATAGGTTTCCCCCAGCCGTTCGAACTCCGCCCGCGCCTGTTCGCGGGTGACCTCTTCGCGGATGAACTGCTGGTCTTCGGCGATGATGTCGCGCATGACCTGCTCAATCCGCTCCAGGTCTTCAGGCGTGAACGGGCGCGGCACGTCGAAGTCGTAGTAGTAACCCTGCCCGTCCTCCGTCGGCGGACCGATAGTCACTTTCGCTTCGGGGAACAGCCGCTGCACCGCCTGCGCCAGGACGTGCGCCGTGCTGTGACGGTAAACGTAACGCCCCTCGGGGTCCTGCCACGTCAGGATGCGGAAATCCCCCCCGTGCGTGAGAGGGCGGTTCAAATCCACCATCTGCCCGTCCACCATCGCTGCCAGCGCCGCCTGCGCCAGACGCGGACCGAGGGACGCCGCCACCTCCCGCCCCGTCACACCGCGCGGAAACGCCCGCTCCGAACCATCTGGAAACCTGAGCCAGATGTTCCCCATGTTGCACCCCAGCCCAAAAACAAAAACAGGAAACAAGAAATAACCACAGCCTTGACGCGATGCGGCAATCCCTCCGGCTTTCAATCGCCCGGATGAGGCGTCTTCTCTCTACTCCGCCAATCGCGTTCGTGTGGATTTCATGTTCCCTGTGCCCTTTTCCTATGGTTTCCCGTTGTTACCTCCAGACTAATGGGCGGTGCGGGACTCGAACCTGCGACCCCCAGCTTGTCGAGCTGGTGCTCTAACCAACTGAGCTAACCGCCCCGTGTCAACGGGAATTATAGCAGAAGGGCCCCGGTTTGTAAAGACCGCGATTTGCCGTCCCCGCCCACCTCATGCGGCTTGCCCGCGATTCATACCGTGCGGAAAAACCGCCGATGTCGCTCCGGCACGTTCGCCTTCTCCAGAAACGCCATATAATAGGCATGGAGGCGTCTCGCCACGGCACGCTCTTTGTGAATAAGGTTTCTCTTGCAAGTCGGGTCGTCGGGCAGGTAATACAGTTCGGGTCGGATGGGACCTTGCTCCAGCGTCCGCACGCGGCGCAGCACGCTGTCCACCATCTGCGTCGTTTCGGCGTCCTTGAGGTCATGCACTTGACTGCCGTAAACCAGCAGCCACTCACCATCGTAAATCGAACTGCGCGTCGTCGGATGCGGCACGTCCAGACGTTCGTGGGAAATCGTCGGCGAGCAGATGACGCAATCCTTGATGGCGCGCAACGAGGGGCGCTGGCCGTTTTGCGCCGCGTCCAGGATCGGCTTGAGCGACTTGCCTTGCACGCGCTCTGGCACCGCTGCGCCCAGCCACTCGCAAATCGTCGGCATGAGATCAACCGTCTGGGCGAAGGATTTGATGCGCTTCCCCTTCCCGTTGGGGACGTAGATGAGTAACGGGATGTGGGCGACTTCGGGATACAACTGAACCGCCTGCTGATACTGCGAGGTGATGAGGCTCTTGCCGATGTAGTGATGCTCGCCCAGATAGAAGCCATGGTCGCTGACGAAGATGACGACGGTGTTCTTCAGCAAGCCGAGGGACGCGATGCGGTCCCACAGGAACCCGAACCAGTGGTCAACAAGCGTGACCTCGCCCGCATACAGCGCGCGGCAGTGTTGGAGTTCCGACTGGCTGAGGTAGTGGATCGTGTCGTAGCGGGGATAGATGACCTCCTCGCCTTGGTAGCCGGGGTTGTAGAGGTCAACGTAGTAACGCGGTGGGTCCCACGGCTCGTGCGGGTCGAAGGTGTCCACGTAAAGGAAGAACGGCTCGCGGTCGTAGTTGCGCTCCAGCCAGCGCGCCGCTTCACGGAAGGTGCGGGCGGGGAAGTAGTCCTCTTCCCAGTGACGGTAACTCATGTTGCGCAGATACTGCACCACCGTGCGGTCGGGGCTGCGCAGTTTCTCGGGGGCGCAGGGGAATTGAATCTCCAGGGGGTCAGCGTGCCACGGGTCATGCTCCTGCCCGCGAATCAGTTCCCACGTCTGAAATCCCCGTTGATAGTTGAACCCCGGCGCGAACGGATGCGGCGTGTCCGCAATGAGCCCCGTCAACACGCCCGCTTGGTTCAGGGTGTCCTGCAGGGTCACCTCGTCCGCGCCCAGCGGCGCCCACGGCTTATAAGTCCACGTGTATCGCCCCGTCAAAATGTCGTTGCGCGTCGGCACGGTGGGGAACGATGCGATGTAAGCGTTGTCGAAGACGAAACTCTTCTCCGCAAAGCGGTCAAGGTGCGGCGTGTGGACTCTGCCGATGCCCGTCTTAAAATCCGCCGCCCATGGCGGCGCGCCGTAGCAGCCCAAACAATCCCGGCGCATGGTGTCGGAGACGACGAGGATAACGTTCATACCGCTGGCGGCTGGTCACGGAGGGCACGGATCCCACCGACGACTTGGCACTGAACTTTTGCGTTTTGCCTTTCGCTGAGGAACTGTCCCGAAAGTCTCTGCAGCCCCCAACTTGTTGGCGGTGGGGTGGCTGCCGACCCCAAAGAAGTTGGGGAATCCATTTTGGGGATA
>JANWYM010000521.1 GCA_025055355.1 Abditibacteriales bacterium | reverse complement strand
CAAAAACGGCTTGAAGGACGGTCAGCCGCTTCAGGCGGGGCAGACGCTTCTGATCCCCATCCGCGAGCACGTCATCAGGTCAAACACGCCACCGACCCCATCTCCGCCCCCGCCGACGGCGCCGCAAACGCACACCATCACACGCGGCGTGGAACTGCCCTCACGCGGCGCGCCGCTGCTGCGCTTCGGCAATGACAGACCCGTGAGCCATGGGAGCGAGCCGGAGCGCGCCGCCCCGACAAGCACGGCTCGAGTTGCATCGCCCCAACTCCAAACGGTCGGACGTCTCGGCACCGTCATTCAGGGTGGCGCCAGAATTCGCCGCACGAAAAATACCAATGCCGTCACCCTGTATCAGTGTCCCGTCGGGATGCAACTCGTCATCACGGGGCAGTCCGACGACTGGTTCGCCGTGATGATGAGCGACCGCAGCACGGGCTGGATTCCCAAGAAATACGTCCGCCTGGAAGACGTGGAATTGGTGGCAAACCCCTCGGCGATGCACACCGGCGCGGAGGGCGGCAACGCGTTCGTCGTGCAGGAAGCCTTTCGCTATCTTGGCGTGCCTTACCGCTACGGTGGTTCCAGCCCAAGCGGCATGGATTGTTCGGCGTTCGTGCAACGCTGCTTCCGAGCGGTCGGCATCTCGCTGCCGCGCACAGCAGCGGAGCAATTCCGTTACGGCACGCCCGTCGCGCCAGAACAACTCCTCCCCGGTGACCGCGTTTACTTCGCCAACAGCAGCGGGCGCATCAACCACACCGGCATCTACATCGGCAACGGACAATTCATCCACGCCTCCGGTTCAGCGGGACAGGTCACGGTCAGTCCCCTGTTCAGCGGCAAATATTGGAACACCTTCGCCGGCGCAAGGCGATAATGCGGCACGATCATCGAACCCCAGAGGAACAGCAGCGGCAGCGGCGAATGCACCAGCGACCTTGCCCTTCTGTTCCTTTCTGTTTTTCTGGGACAGGATGAACAGGACGCGTAGGATAAGAGTTGGTGTCATGGCGAGTGCAGCGAAGCCATCGCACCGCCATCGAGCGGACGGTTCCGCTGTGCTCGCCATGACAATCGCCCCCGTCTGTCCTGTTCATCCTGGCCCCTGATGCAAGGAGAAGGTCACCATGCTACGAATCGCCATCATCGGCGCGACGGGCTACGCGGGCGCGGAGGTAGTGCGGCTGCTGACAGGACATCCGCACGCGGCATTGACTTATTTAACCGCCTCCGGCGAACGGGAGGGCAAGCTGTTGGGCGACCTGTATCCGTCGCTGCGCGGCTGCGTCGACCTCACCTGCCGAGCGGTTGACATCGCGGCGGTCGCCGAAAGCGCGGATGTGTGCTTCATCGCGCTCTCGCACGGCGCGATGGACTACGCCCCCCCGCTGCTGGAGCGCGGCGTGAAGGTCATTGACCTCGGCGCGGAGTTCCGCCTCAAAGACGCCGCCGCGTTTGAGCAGTGGTATAAAAAACCGCACACCTGCCCGCGCCTTCTGGAACGCGCTGTCTATGGTCTGCCCGAACTGTTCCGCGAGCAGATTCGCGCCGCGCAACTCGTCGCCAACCCCGGCTGCTATCCGACCAGCGCGATTCTGCCGCTCTATCCGCTGCTGGAACGCGGCATGATTGACCCGACCACCATCATCGTGGACAGCGCCTCTGGCGTTAGTGGCGCGGGGCGCTCCAAAACGACGGTGGATTATCTGTTCAGCGAAGTCAACGAGGACTTCAAAGCCTACAACGTCGCCGCGCACCGCCACACGCCCGAAATCGAGCAGGCGCTCAGTTGGGCGGCAGGTGCGCCCGTCACGGTAACGTTCACCGCCCATCTGCTGCCCATCACGCGCGGCATCCTCACGACGACCTACGCCACGCTCGTGCAGAGGATAAGCACCGCCGACGTCCTTGCCGCGCTCCACGAACGCTACGCCAACGAGCCGTTCATCCGCATCTACCCCGAAGGCGAACTGCCGCAAGTCAAGTTCGCCACCGGCTCCAACTTCTGCGACATCGGCGCGAAGGTTGACCCGCGCACGAACCGCGTCATCCTGATTTCCGCCGAGGACAACCTCATCAAGGGCGCAGCGGGGCAGGCGGTGCAGAACATGACCGTGATGTGTGGTCTGGACGAAACGACGGGGTTGCGCACCCCGCCGATATTTCCGTAGGAGTTCAACTATGACGGAGGAATTATCCATGTCCCCAAGGGGACACCGCGCCGCATGGAAATCGTCCTCGTCGTCGGTCGTTTGTGAGGTGCGAGGACGAGGAGAACGACGATTGCCCGCCGCAAAGTAGAAGGCGAAAGACAAGGAAGCATACTGGAAAGGAGAACGCCCATGGCACTCACGCTTATCTCCCCCCGCATCCGTGGATTCATCTGCACCACCGCGCACCCTGTCGGCTGCGCTCGCAACGTGGAGCGGCAGGTAGAAGTCGCGCGCGCGGCACGCGGCGCCGTCCCCGAGCGTTACCGCGTGCTGGTCATCGGCGCGTCCGCCGGCTACGGCTTGGCGGCGCGGATTGCGGCGACGTGGCTTTACAAGGCAGAAACGTTGGGCGTGTTCTTTGAGCGCCCCGGCGAAGGGACAAAGACAGGCACAGCGGGGTTTTACAACGTAGTAGCGTTTCAACGCCTGGTGAGAAGCGAAAACCTCAAGTCCATTAACCTCAACGGCGATGCCTTCTCGTCCGCCATGAAGGAAGCAGTAATTGCCAAAATCAAGGCGGAGATGGGGCAGGTGGACGCCGTGATTTACAGCCTTGCCGCCCCCCGCCGCACCGATCCGCGCACGGGGGAGGTTTACAGTGCCACACTCAAACCCGTCGGCGCGCCTTACACGGGCAGGACGATTGACCTGACCAACGAGACCGTCACGGAAATCACCCTTCCCCCTGCCACCGAGCAGGAAATACGCGGCACCATCGGCGTCATGGGCGGGGACGACTTGCAGCTGTGGACGGAGGCGCTGCTGGACGCCGACGCCCTTGCCGAAGGCGTGACGGTCGTTCCCTTCTCTTACATCGGTCCAGAGATCACCCACCCCATCTACCGCAGCGGCACCATTGGCAAAGCCAAAGAAGACCTCGAACGCACGACGGCGGCACTCAACCAGTTGCTGCACAACCGCCTCGGCGGACGCGCCTACGTCTCCATCAACAAAGCCGTCATCACGCAAGCGTCGTCGGCGATCCCCATCGTGCCGCTTTACATCAGTTTGCTCTACCGCATTATGAAAGAGCGCGGCGTCCACGAAGAGCCCATCCACCAGATGGTGCGCCTGTTCCGCGAGCATATCGGACCGGGGCAAACGCCCACCCTGGACGAGGAGAACCGCATCCGTCTCGACGACCGCGAACTCGCCCCCGACATCCAAGCCGAGGTCCGTCGCCTCTGGAACACCATCACCACCGACAACCTGCGCACGCTCACTGACTACGACGGCTTCAAACGCGGCTTTCGGCAACTGTTTGGATTTGAGGTCGAGGGCGTCAACTACGAAGAGGAAGTCGAAGTCGAAGCAACACTCGATTGATGGTC
>JANWYM010000520.1 GCA_025055355.1 Abditibacteriales bacterium | reverse complement strand
CTCGGTTGGCAACTCCTTAACACCGTAATCGTGGACATCGGGTTCATCCATCAGGTAGTATGCCCAAAGGGCAGGACGACGGACGCTTTCACTTCCAGTCTCTTTCCCCAACGAAGGCGCAACGGCTTTGAGACCGTAGCGACCAAGCACGTCCAGTTGACCCTTGTCAAGCGCACCGAAGGAGACATACAAGTTGCAATCGTTCAAAGCATACTCTTTCGGTGTGACATAGCCATAAGAGCCGAGCGGGACGAAGTTATCTCTAACGCGCAAGACGGTTGCTGCGCTTCCGGCGGTTGTGTCAATTCGCAAGTAGTGGAAACTGCCGAACCGAAGCGGTTGAGTTGACTGGATGACGATCGGGCAAAGGTTGCGCCAAAAGTTCGGCGCTAAGAGGCGAGTTCGCCGCGTGACATCTTCGCCATCAAGCCAAACTTTCGTCACTTTTGGCGGCTTGGCATTCGGCTCGCCGACGAACTCCAAGAAGGCACAAATTTTGCCTTCATCATCCAAGCCCCAACCTTCAAGCCTCACTGAAGGTGGAGTTATCGGGACGGTCAACCGCAAGGTTGCGTTGTCACTGAGTTGTGCTTCGATGACAAAGGGCTTTAAGGAGGTGCTCCGAGTTCTGATGAGCAACTCGCCGAAAGATCTGGGGGGCAAAGGATTTGGGCGCAAACGCCACCAGACGATAAAGTCACCCGGTCGCGGCTTTGTCACATCCCCTCCGTCAACGAGCAAGCGGGAAATTGTCAATGGCTTTTCGCTGCGGTTTTGCAGGTAGACTTCCACTGTTCCTGCTGCGCGGTAATGCTTGGCGTGAAAGGCTTGGATCTCTTTCGCACCTTCAAACCACTGAAACGGCGTCCCTCTGTCGGGGCGGTAAAAAACGGCATTAACGGCTGCACCACCGTGTTCGCCCGCTACCGTCAACGAAGTCAGCAAAAAACTCACAAGCCAAGTCACTGCCGTCACCTCGCACCACATGTTTTTTTGCGTGGCGACTCAAGCACCACGATTGTCTCCTTTGGCAATTCCATCTTACTTGCTTTCCAGAAACCAATCCTCAAATTTGGTGATACCGCGCCCGTGGCTCCCCTATCGTTCTGAGACCTTGGCTCGGCGTCATGCTGAGCGAAGCGAAGAATCTCACCGTTTTGCGACCCTTTGCTGCGCTCAGTGTGACGAGGAGAGCAGTTTTGAGACAGTTTCTAAGTCACGATTGTCCAGAGCCCCGTGCTGGAAACGCCATCGCCTCCATGAACGTCTCGGCGTAGTCCAGATTGGTGCAGAGTTCGATGTGTTCCACGCTCTGCGCGATGGCATCGGCGAGTTGGCGTTCTTCCAGCGATAGCAAGGCTAACTTCGCGCCCGCGCCGGCGGCGTTGCCGACGGGATGGATGCGGTCGGGTTGAATCTCTGGGGGAAGCAAACCGATGCGCAGGGCGTTTTCTTTGCTGAGGTAAGTGCCGAACGCGCCCGCGAGGTAAACAGCGTCAATCTCCTGCGGCGCGACGCCCGCGATTTGCAGCAGGGTGCGAATGGCGGCACAGATGGAGCCCTTCGCCAACTGCAACTGGCGCACGTCGCGCTGCGAGAGCGTGATGGGTTTGCCGGTGGCGGATTCTTCGGCGAACACTAACACGAATTGCCGCTCGTTGTCAATGGTGATGAGCCGCTGGCGCAGGTCGCCGTTGAGGGACATCGGGCTGGCAGGGACGCCCGCCTCTGTTGGGCTGGCAGGGACGCCCGCTTCTGTTGGGCTGGCAGGGACGCCCGCCCCTGTTGGGCTGGCAGGGACACCCGCCCCTGTTGGGCTGACAGGGACGCCCGCCCCTGTTGGGCTGGCAGGGACGCCCGCCCCTACTTCGTACGCTGTCACCATGCGCCCGCTGGGTTCGAGGATGCCGACCTCTAACATCTGCGCCACTGCGTCAATCAGCCCCGACCCGCAGATGCCGCGCGGCGGGCGTTCGTCAATCGTAGTGTATTGAACGGTTTCGTTGAGATGAACGCTGCTAATCGCGCCCGGCGCGCCGCGCATCCCGCAACTAATGCGCGCCCCTTCAAACGCCGGTCCCGCCGCCGCCGAACACGCGAATATCTTCCCCTTGTGGCAGAGGACGATTTCGCCGTTGGTGCCAATGTCCACCACCAATGATGTCGGCAGGTTGGCAGGTTCAACGTTCAAACGTTTCAACGGTTCAACGTGCCAACGTGCCAACGTGCCAACGTGCAACCTGCAACCTGTCAACGTGCAACTTGCCAACCCCATCTTCTCCCACAGCGCCACCAACACCCCCACCGTATCTGCACCGATGAAACTGGCGATGTTGGGCAGCACGTAAACAAAGCCACGCGGGTTCATCTTCATGCCCACCTGCCGCGCGGGCACGCGGACGGCTTGCTGCACCACCGGCACGTAGGGCGCGAAGCCCAGCGGCGCGGGGTCAAGCCCCAGAAACAGATGCGTCATGCAGGTATTGCCGACAACGACGGCTTCGTAAATGTGCTGGGGATGGATGCCTGCGTTGTGCGTCGCTTCATCAATGAGGTCGTTGACGACTTTGAGAATGGCGGCGCGCAACTGTTGACGCCCGCGCTCGGCTTCGACGGCGTGCTTAATGCGGGAGACGAGGTCGTCACCGTAGGCAGTCTGCGCGTTCATCGCCGCCGCCACCGCCAACTCGTGTCCCGTGTTCAAATCCATCAAATAGCCAACGACGGTGGTGGTGCCGATGTCGAACGCCATCCCGTAGCATTGAGCAGTGGTGTCACCAGACTCGAGGGCGATGAGGGTAGAGGGATGGCTGAGAACGGCGGTCACGGCGCCGTCGGCGGCGCGGAGAATGGACGGTAATTCGCGCAGTAACTCCAACCCCCAGCCCCCCTCATCTCCTAATTTCCCAATTTCCCAATTTCCCAATTTCTCTATGAGCGCATCGTGCAGTCGCGTCAGGTCGGAGCGTTGGTCCGTTAGCGACGGGGGCGGCACGCGCAGATGCACCTTGCGCACGGCGGGGTGCAGCCCCACCTGCCGCGAGGTGCCGGAGGCGAGAATCTGTTGAACGAGCGAGCGGGTATCGTCGGGGATGTAAGCAATCGTTTCTTCAGTGACTTGATGACGACACGCGAGACGGATGCCTTGTGATAATTCGTGTTCTGTGAGCAAACGCCGCTCATCGGCGGTGATTTCGCTATGCCCTTTGACGAGTTCCACCTTGCACTTGCCGCATATTCCCAAACCGCCGCAGGGCGTCTCTAAATCAATGCCTGCCAGCCGCGCCGCTTGATAAAGCGTCATCGGTTCGGCGATGCGCACGCGCTGCCCGTCAGGTTCAAACGTGACCTCAATGTTAAACTGCTCAACGTGAGATTTACTCATGAACTGTCCCTTAAAATAAACTCGGTGACCCGCCCCACGTCATCATAGCACACCTTGAAACGTTGAAAGACCTCGCGCCGACCCAGCAAACGCGGCACGGCAGCCTTCTCAGCGAACGCAACAGGACAAAGGAACTCCTCCGTCCCCAAACGTAACGGTAATTCGTGGATGAA
>JANWYM010000051.1:6078-13816 GCA_025055355.1 Abditibacteriales bacterium | reverse complement strand
ATCCCCAAAATCTCTGGCGTCCTCAACTTGGTGAGGGACAAAGCCCCCGAACAGGTCCTGGACTCCACTTTTGGGAGAGGCCTTTAACCCCTTGTCAACGCATGGGTCGCGCGTTGTCGGGCGGGATACCCGACCCATGATGCGTTGACAGTCCTCGAACGCAACGCAAAAGTTGAGTTTGTAGATTTTGCGCGAGAGGATGATTGTGATAGACTGTAACGTGCGCTGCGCCGTGCCTTAAGAGATGGACACGAGGAAGTGCGCAGGGCAGCGGCAACGGTGCTGGGTAAGATTGGAGCACTTGCTATCGCGTCGTTGTGCGGGGCGTTACAGAATGGGGACAAAGTGGCTCGCAATGATGAGAGCAGAAGTGTGCGGATAAGTAGAGGTGTCGCATGACGGACATTGGCTTCTCTTCACTTGCAGGTGGGTGTCTGCTAAGAGACGCAGACACAGGTGCGGAGGGGGCGCCTGCATTGGGCGTGCCTACCGTCCTGCTGCGCGAGGCGCCGCTGCTGCGGTTTCCGGGCGTGAAGTTACCCGGACGCGAGCAGGGCGTGACGGATTGCAACAGCCCCGCGCACTGGGACGGCGAGACGTTCTACCTGTTCAACTCCGCCGGGCATCCCTCCCGCAGTCAAGGCAAAGACCTCTTCAACCTCGGTGAATCCACGCCCGTCCAGTTCAACAACCACGTCAACGGTGGGCGGTGGATTGAGGCGACGCACAAGGACGCGGACGGCACGCTCTACGGCTGGTATCATCACGAGCCGGCGGGTATCTGCCCGCCCCCCGTGGCGCCGCACCTGACCGCCCCGCGCATCGGCGCCCTCCGGTCAAAGGACAACGGCGCGACGTGGGAGGACTTAGGGTTCATCCTCGACGCGCCGCCCAACACGATGCACTTCGACACTGCGAACCACTACTTCGTCGGCGGCAACGGTGATTTCTCCGTTATTCTCGACGAGCAACGGGAGTTCTTCTACTTTCTCATCAGCACCTACGGCGACCTGCCCGAACAGGGCGTCTCCGTCGCGCGGATGCGTTACACTGACCGCGACGCGCCCACAGGAAAAGTCTGGAAGTGGCACCAAGGCAACTGGCAGGAGCCGGGGCTGGGCGGTCACCTTACGCCGATTTTTCCGGCCTTGATTGACTGGCATCGTCCCGATGCAAACGCTTTCTGGGGTCCGTCGGTTCACTGGAACTCGCATCTGGAGCAATATGTGATGCTGCTCAACCGCGCGAAGGACAAGGACTGGTCGCAGGAGGGCATTTACGTTTCTTTCAACCGCGACCTATCGCAGCCAGAGAAGTGGAGCAAGCCCGTGAAGATTCTGGACGGAGGGAGTTGGTATCCGCAGGTCATCGGCACGGACGCAGCGAAGCGGGAGACGGACAAGTTGGCGGGGCGCATAGCGCGTTTCTTCATGGCGGGTGAGTCGCGCTGGGAGATGCTGTTTCTGAAGCCGGGCGAGAAAGCGGAGTAGCGTGCCATCGGGAGAGAGGAACAGATAGGAGATATGGGATGGGGTAGTATGAGATCACGGTCAAATACTTTGCGGGCAAATATCCGTCCGCTTACATTCGGCTGGTGCTGCCCGACTTCGATGGAACGTTTCGCCTCCTGGACAAGAAACTGCCCCAAGTCGAGGGAGAGGTAGACTTCTTAGCGGAGGTGCAAGTCGGCGAAGAAAACTTCATCCTGCGCCCGGACTTTCAGACGCGCTATGACGCCGCCATGCGCACACGGATGCACGAATATCGCGTGCATGTTCGGCGCACGTATGGCAAGCCGGTGCTGTCAGTAGTCATCTGGCTAACGGCGGGAGGTTATCCGGGGCGCGGACACAACCGCCTGGAAGAAGTGGTGTTGGGGCGGCGGCAGTTGGTGTTTGAGTTTGAGGAGGTTTGCCTGTGGGAACTGGACCCTGCGGCGTATCTGGCGCGGGGCGAGATTGCTCTGCTGCCGTTGATTCCGCTGATGGGACGGGAGCCGTCGGCGGAAGTGTTGAAGGAGGCTGTGGAAGCAGCGAGCAAGGTGGAAGACGCAGCGGAGCAGGCGAACCTGCTCACGGGAATTTCTGTGCTCGGTTCGCTGCGACACTCGCGCGAATTGATTCACGCCTTGATACGGAGGGAGAAAATGAAAGAGTCGCCGATTTATCAGGAGATTATGTATGAAGTGTCCGAAGTTCCATCATTAAGGTTCTCACCGCGCGCTTTGGTTCCATGCCCGAAGAGATCAGGCAGGCGGTTGAATCTGTCGAAGACACCGAAGAACTTGACCGCCTAATTGAGTGGGCAGCCCGTTGTCGGAGTTTGGAGGAGTTTTCTGAGCATCTGACGGGCGCGGGCATGGCAAGCAGTGCGGTTGGGTAATGCAGGCTCTTCCCGATTGGCGCTGGTCTCCCGACCGCGCCGAAATGCCAGACCGGAGGTCTCCCGGTTTGAGACCTGACGAATAGACCCAGAGTTACGCGGCTTTCTACCCGGAACTCCCCCGCTGTTGCAGTGCGGGAGAGACGGAAGAGGAAGCGAAGGAGAACATCAAGCCCAACTTTTGCGTTTCACTTATCGCCGCGTCCACAGGGGCGGCAGACCCCGTTGGGCGGGGAATCCTTTTCCGCCTCAAGGCTGTCAACGGATTCTGGGAGCGGATTAAACGGATTGCTTTTGGATTAGACGCCGACACCATCCGCTTCATCCGTTACCGAAATCCGTTGACGGCCTTGAGGCGGAAAAGGATGTCTCGCCCGATGGAGGGACGTCCAGATGGAGCAACGGTTACGCCCACGACGCTTGGTGAAGGTCTCTGACCCATCGGGCAGAGTGAAGCGCAAAAGTTTAGATCAAGGAGGCTATAGACCTCTACCTTGATGAATTTGCATCCTAACAACAGGGGGGAAACTTCATGCCATCCGGTTATCACGGGAAAATTCTACGCGTGGATCTGACGGAGAAGAAGAGTTGGACGGAGAACGTGCCTGACAAACTGTGGCGCAAGTATCTGGGCGGGAGCGCGATGTGCTCGCACTTCCTGCTGCGCGAACTGAAGCCGGGCGTTGACCCGCTGAGTCCTGAGAACATCCTGATCTTCATGACCAGCGTGATGAACGGAACGACCATCAGCGGGGTGAACCGCTTTTCCGCCGCCGCGAAGTCGCCACTCAACAACGGCTTCGGCGAATCGGAGGCGGGCGGCTACTGGGCGCCGGAACTCAAGGCGGCAGGCTTCGACGGCATCATCGTGCACGGGCGCGCGGACAAACCCGTGTGGTTGTGGGTTCACGACGGCACATGCGAGTTCCGCGACGCGACGAAATACTGGGGCAAAATCAGCGGCGAGGTGCAGGACGGTATCGAAGCGGAACTGGGCGACAAGCGCATCCGCGTTTTGCAGACGGGCATCGCGGGCGAGAACTTCGTCCGCTTCGCCGCCATCGTCAACCAACTCAAACACTTCAACGGACGCTGCGGGTTGGGTGCGGTCATGGCGTCGAAGAACCTCAAAGCCATCGTGGTGCGCGGCAAGGCGCGTATCGAGCCGAAGGACAAGCCCGGTGCGTTGGGTGTCCTCAAGTGGTTTAAGGACAACTACGACCGCGATAACGACATGATGCACCTCTACGGCACATCCCGCGTCGTGAAGGTGCTGCACGCGTCGGGCATCCTCCCGACGCGCAACTTCCGCGAGGGCGGCTTCGAGCGGTTCGAGGACATCAGCGGGCAGCGAATGCGCGAGACGATTCTGGTCAACGAGGGCACCTGCTACGCCTGCTCCGTCGCCTGCAAGCGCGAGGTGGAAGTGCCGGAACTGGGCGTCACGAAGAAATACGGTGGACCTGAATACGAGACGTTGGCGGCGTCGGGGAGCAACTGCGGCGTGGGCGATTTGAAGAAACTCGCGCTGGTCAACCAACTGTTAGGTGAATACGTCCTCGACAGCATCAGCACCGGCGCGGTCATCGCCTTTGCGATGGAGTGCTTCGAGGAGGGCATCCTGACCAAAGAAGACTGCGACGGCATTGAACTGCGCTTCGGCAACGAGGACGCGGTGGTACAGATGGTTCACAAGATTGCACGACGCGAGGGCATTGGCGACGTGCTCGCCGAAGGCGTGATGCGCGCCGCGCGGAAAATCGGCAAGGGGGCGGAGAAGTTCGCGCTGCACGTCAAGGGACAGGAGATTCCGATGCACGAGCCGCGCGGCAAAAAGAGCCTCGCGCTGGCTTACAGTTGCTCGCCGACGGGCGCCGACCACATGGAAGCCCCGCACGACCCGCTCTACGAAGGTTTCCATCATGACGGGCATCCGCTCGGCGGACCGCTCGGACTGATTGAGCCGCTGGACATGCTCGACTTCGGACCGAAGAAGGTGCGCTACTTCTTCGAGTGCCAGAAACTGTGGAGTTTCTACAACTGCGTGGGGATGTGCGACTTCGTGGGCGTGCCGATTGGCAGCCTGCGGATGGAGAAGTTGGTCGAATACATCAACGCGGTGACGGGCTGGGATATGAGCCTCTACGAGGCGTTGAAGGTCGGCGAACGCGCCCACGCGATGGCGCGGATTTTCAACTGCCGCGAGGGTTTCACGCCGCAAGACGACACCCTCCCGGACCGCCTCTTCGAGCCGCTGCGCGGCGGCGCGCTCAAGGGCGAGAGCCTCGACCGCGAGCAGTTTGAGAGGATGAAGCACCTGTATTATCGCATGTGCGGCTGGGACGCAACAACGGGGATGCCGACGGAGGAGAAGTTGGCGGAGTTAGACCTGTTGGAGTTTGGTGGGGCAGTATAATCAAAAAAGTGGAGGTGATTTGCATGGCATCAACCGTGATGGACAAAATCTATGAACAAGCTGTTCAGTCTTTGTCAATCACCGAACAGGCGCAGTTGATAGAAAAGATTGCCCGCCATCTGGCAACGCAAGTCGCCACGGGCGAATCGCCCCATCGTTATGACTGGATGTCCGTTCGCGGCATCGCTCCAAACTTGCTGGGCGGCGAGGATGCACAGGCGTGGGTCTCTCGCACGCGGCGCGAGTCGGATGAGCAACGGGCGAAGCAATGAAGGCGGTAGCCGTGAAAGTGGCGGATGTGCTTGTAGGTATCAGGCGGCTGTTTTTAGACACGTCGCCCGTTATCTATCACGTCGAGGGCGTCGCTACCTATCAGCCGTTGATGGACCTGATATTTCGGGAGATTCGCAGGGGGACAGTGGAAGGGGTCACGTCGTCCGTCACCTTCGCCGAATGTTTGGTGCATCCGTATCGGCGCGGTGATGTGACACTGATCCGGCAATTCCGGAATGGGATTACAGCAGGTGTCAACACACGCTACGTAGGCGTGGATGCCGTCGCTGAAGACGCTGCCGAATTGCGGGCGCGCTACAACATTGGGCTTGCCGACGCCTTCCTGACCAACGACGTTGCCCTCAAGTGCGTAAGTGAACTCTCTATCCCCTTGTGTTGGATGAGTTGAAAGTTTGACCTGAGTGGAGGGTTCAGTCATGGAATCGCCCGTTCAGTCTCGTATGAACGACCTGCTCCGTGACCTACGCGAAGGCACGCCCGCGCAGCGGCGGCACGCCGCCCAAGCGCTGCGCGACCACGGCGCGGCGGCGGTAGAGCCGCTGTGCCACGCGCTGCGGGATAAGGACCTGAACGTGCGCGTCGCAGCGGCGGAGTCGCTGGGAGTCATTGGGGATGAGCGGGCGGTGCAGGCGTTGATAGAGGCTTTACATGCTGTCTTTATCTGGCGCTCGCCGCAGTTACAGACCATGTCGGGCTTGTTGCTATTGCCTGGTTTCCTCATGTTGAGCGTTGTCGCGCTCCTTTTGGCAGCCACCGGGGTTGCCGGAGTGCAGATGTTGATACTTGAACAAATTGGACAATTCCCCTCGGCGGGGGCGGCGGCAACGCTTGGGATGATATTCGGCGCCCTCAGCGGTTGTGTGATCCTCGTAATGAGAGACATCATATACGGCAAGATTCGCCGTCAGAATCTGCTCTGTCACACGATTATTATGTCGCTCATGAGGATCGGAGAGAAACGTCCACTCCCTGAACTGCGGAATATCCTCCCCGACCTGCGAGCGATTGCGAGAGACGTGCTGCGTCACGGAGAAGGCACTCGCGCGATCGCCCGCCAAGCCGCGCGGCGCATCGAAGCCTTGACGGAGCAACTGAAGAACCTACCGTTGCCTGCCGCTGCGCCTGCGCCCGATGCCGCTACACTGCCGCGCGTGGCGGACGCGAACGCGCCGGAGACGGAAAGGCTGCCGCGCGTCTGAACGCATGGTGCGGGCGGGTAAGGCTGCCCCTGCGTTCAGGCGTGAAACGTTCGTTGATGGATGAAAGGAGTGCCATTTGATTCGTCCCAACATCACCCGCCTCAAACCGTATCGCCCCGGCAAGCCGATTGACGAGGTGAAGCGCGAACTCGGCTTGACCGATGTGGTGAAGATGGCGTCCAATGAGAACGTGCTGGGTCCGTCGCCGAAGGCGATTGCCGCGATGCAGCGAGCGGCGGCGGAGGTCTGGTTGTATCCCGACGCGGAGTGCTTTGACCTCAAGCAAGCGTTGGCGAAGAAGTTCGGTTACAAGCCTGAGAACTTCGCCATAGGCACGGGCAGCGATGAGATTCTGCACCTGATCGCGCTGGCTTACTTCAACGCGGGCGATGAGGTGGTGTTCGCGACGCCGTCGTTCGTCGTGTATGAATCGCAAGTGCATCTGATGGACGGTGTGCCGCGCGCGGTGCCACTCCAACACCTCAAGCACGACCTCGCAGCGATGCGGGCGGCGGTCAACGCGAAGACGAAGGCGGTGTTCATCTGCAACCCCAACAACCCGACGGGCACTTATAACACGCAGGCGGAGGTGGACGCCTTTATGGATGGCTTGCCCGACCATGTGCTGGTCGTGTTCGATGAAGCCTACTACGAATACGTCGAAGCCGCTGACTACCCGCGCTCCCTGCGCTACATCGAGGAGGGGCGCAACGTGATTGTGCTGCGCACCTTCTCCAAAATCTACGCCTTGGCGGGGGCGCGCATCGGCTACGGCATTGCACAAGAGGAGATTATTGCCCAACTCAACCGCGTGCGCGAGCCGTTCAACGTCAACAGCATCGCGCAGGCGGGCGCGATTGCCAGCCTCGACGACGACGAGCAAGTGGAACGCACGCGACGCATGAACCGCGAGGGCAAACGCTACCTCTACGCCGAGTTGGATAAATTGGGGTTGCCCTACGCGCCGACGGAGGCGAATTTCATTTTTGTGGACACGCAGCGCGACGCGCAGGAGGTGTTCCACGCCCTGCTGCGGCAAGGCGTCATCGTGCGCACGGGCGACATCTTTGGTCTGCCGACGTTTATTCGCGTGACGATTGGCACGCGGGAGATGAACGAAAGGTTCATTGCCGCGCTCAAGAAAGTCTTGCAAACGTAACTGACAGGAGTGACGCGGTTGCCGTCCGGCCTTTTCCCTCTGCCTATGTGGGAATGGCTGCCATGGCGAGCGAAGCGAAGCCATCCCCTCCGCTGCCGCTATCGCCCCTTCAGGAGGGGATGGCTTCGCTCCGCTCGCCATGACGTTTTCATGCGGAGGGGAAGAACGCCCCGACCAGGGGCAGGCGTCCGCGTTGGCGGAGAGGCGCTAACAGACGTCGCGTTCTTCCTCATTTCAACCAGTGCAACAGCAACGTTGCCAGTCCCAGGTAAATGCTCACCCCGACCA
>JANWYM010000051.1:0-6068 GCA_025055355.1 Abditibacteriales bacterium | reverse complement strand
TCAAACGGACCCGCTGTCAGCGCCGGGTCAAATCCTATACGTTTGGAAAGCATGGGAAAGCACGTGCCCGCGACAGCGGAGAGATTGATGGAGATGAACATCGAAAGCCCCACGACTAAGCCAAACGTCCACTTGCCGTGCCACAATCCGCCCACGACGGCTACCACCGTGCCACAAATTATCCCCAACAACAGAGTGGTCTGCAACTGCCGCCACAGGGCGTGCCGCCACTGGTGCAACTGAACATGCCCCGTCGCCAAGCCGCGCACGATGATAGCAGCAGACTGCAAACCGGTGTTGCCCGAAATTGCCTGAATGACGGGCATGAAGGAAGCCAACAAGATGACCTGAGTGAGGGTGTAATGAAAGTGCGCGATGACCAACCCGCCAATCAATTGGATGCCAATAGTAATCATCAGCCACGGCAGGCGCAACACCGCACGGCGGCGCGCGGGGAGTTGGTCCAGTTCCTCCGCGCCCGACCCGACCATCGCCGCTACGTCCTCTTCGTGCTCTTCGTGAATGACGTCAATCACGTCATGCGCCGTGACGATGCCCAACAGTTTGTAGTTGCGGTCCACGACCGGCACCGAGAGCAAATCATAGCGCGCTACCCTCTCTGCCACCTGCTCTTGGTCTTGGTCGGCGAACACGAACACCACACCGTGGGTCTCGATGTCGCGGATGGGGGTATCAGGGGACGCTAAAATCAGTTTGCGCAGATCCAGCACGCCTTTGAGCGTGCCCTTATCGTCCACCGTGTAAACGTAAGAGTAGGAATCCTCGTGCGCCGTCTGACGGATGACCTCTATCGCCTGCGCTGCTGTCATGTCCTCCTGCACCGCCACGAAATCCACCGTCATAATCCCGCCTGCGCTGTCGGGCGGATATTGCATGATCGCCTGCAGGTCTTCCGCCTCCTCCTTGTCCATCAGGCGTAGAACCTTTTCGGCTTGCTTCGCGTCCATCGCCTGCACGAGGTCCGCGCCCTCATCGGGCGGCATTTCCTCCAGAATGTCGGAGAGCGTTTCCGCGTCCGTCGTGCGGACCAGATGCTCTTCCGTTTCCGCATCCACCTCGTCCAGCACGTCCGCCTTGTCATCAATGTCCAGCAGGCGGAAAACGGTTTCCTTTTCTCGGTCGTCCAACATCTGTAAAGCCAGCGCGATGTCCACCGCGTGGAATTGGTCTAAAAACTCCCGTAAGTTTTCCGTGCGCCCTTCAGCGATAAAGCTCCGAATGTCGTGCGCGACCTGCCAGCCTTGTTCGCGTGTGATAATGATGCGTTTGTCGCGTGCCATGAGCGGTCACCTCCTTCAGGGATGCGTGTTGCGTCGTGCGTAAATAGTCGCAACGTGTGGCGTGGGCTGCCCGCCCACCTTGCGTTGCGAGGATGGGCAGAGTCACGACGAGATACGCAGGACGCCCGATGTAAGACGGAGTTTTGATAACGACTGAGGGGGTCGAAGATCAGGGGCAGGAGAGGGGCAAAGAAGACGTGATTAGCCGCCCGCGCTGCATGACGCAACAGCGCGACGGACGCGCGCGCCTCGATGGGACGCGGGCGAAGTCCAGCGATAGCGAAGACGTGGTTGAACCGCATCGCGTCGCTCCCTCAGCGGGACGTCGTCCAGCATATTGTTGTGAGACGTTTGCATGTGCAATCCAACTCCACGAACCCCGATGCGTCGGGCTTAAAGGGTCAGAAAGTCGAATTGTCTATGCCCGTCGTCCATCATGATAGCCGAGTGAATTATACTCGATTCTCTCCAATGTGTCCACCGCGAGATGGCTGCACGGCGCTCGCCCTGACAGGAGCGCGGGCATCTTGCCTGCTCGCCGACAGGATGTCGGCGCTGTTTCCACCCCTGTCATTGCGAGGGGCGCGGCGACGAAGCAATCCCCTCCGCTTCATACGCATACGTTCCCGACGCTACCTCCTACGCTATCCAGTTGCCCGCATCTTGGGCGCTGCGAACGCCTGGGACGCGAGCGGTCATTTTGCCGCCACGCCAGAGGACGGTTTGACCTTCTTTGACCACGTAAGGCTGCCGCCCGACCTTTGGCACGTAAACCGTCGCCGTCGCGTTGGCTGGCACGGTCACGTGGAGCCGAACGCCGTAGGCTTCCGTGCCTTGCAGCATTAACGCCCACCGCACCGCGACTGTCCCACGCAGGGTGTCCACGCTCGCTTCCGCCCATTTCAAATCGCCCGTGACATGCGGCTGAATGATGACGCGCTCCCAGCCCGGCTTGTGCGGGTCGGGTTTGATGCCCGCCAGCGTCGAGACGAACCAACCGCTCACTAAACCGAACGCGGGGTGGTTGTGTGAGTTCATGCCTGGCCCTGTTTCATATTTCCACAACTCCCAAATCGTCGTCGCGCCCATCTTGACCATGTAGCCCCAACTGGGATAGGTGTCCTGCGCGGCGATGGCGTAGGCGATGTCCACTCGCCCGATGTGCGTGAGCGTGTCGAGCAGATACTTCGTGCCGATGAAGCCGGTGCTGAGGTGCATCTTGTGTTTCTCGGTGATGCTGTGTATGAGTTTGGCGATGACCGTCTCGCGTTTCTCGGGCGGCACGATGCCCAGATAGAGCGGAAAGGCGTGGGAGAACTGGCTGCCGTTGCCGTATTGCTCGTTCCGTGCGTCGTAGAACTGAGCGTTGAACGCCGCTGCGATTTTGTCGCATAGGGCGCGGTATTCTTTCGCGTCCTCTTGCTTTCCCAGAATCTCAGCGATGTCTGCGACGATGCGGCTGACGAGGTAGAAACTGCCCGTCGAGATCAGCGGCGGCGGCGTCGGCTCGATGCCCACCCAGTCGCCGTAGTTGTTGCGGGTGATGATGGAGGTGTCCCGCGCCTCGCGGCGTAGCATCTCGACGTAGCGCTTGAGCCCGTCGTAGTGCTGCGCGAGCAGTTGCCGATCGCCCGTGTGCCGATAAACGTCCCACAGGATAAAGTGATACGCCGCCGCCCACATCGGGTCGCCGGGGTTGCTGCCCCAGACGTGCGGCACGGTGTCGGGGATGCGTCCGTCCTCCCCTTGCGCGTCCTGAATGTCGCGCAGGAACTTGGCGTAAGCGGGCGGCACGTCGAAATGATAAAGCCCCGTGTCGGCGGTCATGTGCGCGTCGCCCATCCAGCCCTGCCGCTCATCGCGCTGGCAGCAGTCGGTCGGGATGCTGTGGAAGTTCGTGCGGAACCCCCACAGCGCATTGCGGTGAATCTGGTTGAGCAGGTCGTTGGAGCAGGCGAACGTTCCACGGCGTTCAAACGCGGTGTGGACGACCCGCCCGCGCAGGGAGTCCGGCGTCGGTACGCCGGGGAACCCTTCCACCTGCACGTAGCGGAAGCCGTGATAAGTGAAACGCGGCTCGTAAACCTCCTCTCTCCCCTGCAGGGGAGAGGAGGTGGGGGTGAGGGCATCGCCGCGCAAAATGTAGGTGTCCGTCGCCTTCGCGCTCCGCAGGTTTTGTTGGTTGACTGTGCCGTCGGGGAACAGGACCTCAGCGTGTTTGAGGGTGACCTTTGTGCCCCGTTGTCCCGTCACCTTCAGTTGACACCAGCCCGAAAAGTTCTGCCCGAAGTCAAACACATACACCCCCGGCTTCGGCTCGGTTATCTTTTGCGGCGTTAGCGTTTCCACCACACGTATCGGCTGAATCATCTGCGCCGACAGGGCGACGCCGCGCATCTCCACCACGCTGACGGGCTGCCACGCGCTGTCGTCGAAACCCGCCACGTTCCAGCCGCGCTGCTCCCGGGTGGCGTCGTAAGTTTCGCCGTCGTAAAGGGAGTTCTCCACAATCGGGCTGGGCGCCCAGCGCCAGTGTTCGTCGCTGACGACACTCGTTTGGCTGCCGTCTGCCAACGTGATGTTGAGTTGCAGGAGCAAGCGCGGCGACTGCCTCCACCAGCCTTGACCTAAAATGGCGCCGACGCAGTTCTCGCCCTGCTTAAGCAGGTTCGTCACATCGTAGGTGCTATAATACACGCGTTTGCCGAAGTTCGTGTAAGGCGGGTCGAGCACGCGGTCGCCGACTTTCTGTCCGTTCAGATAAAGTTCGTAGTAGCCCAAACCCGTCACGTAAGCGCGGGCGCGCGTCACCTTTCGGTTGAGGCGGAACGAGCGGCGCATCATCGGCGCAGGACCTGCTGCCACGCCTTCAGTCAGTGCTCCCCACGGCGCCTCGCCGACCTGCGCCAGCACGAGCGCGTCCTTCCAGTCCGCGTCGTTGAAGTCCTTGCTCTGCCAGTTCGCTCGCTGGGCGTTGAAGGTTTTCCACGTCGCGTCCGTCGTGACGGTTGCCACGCTGCCGTCAGCGTAGGTGATTTTCAACCGCACGGCGAGAGCCGCCGGTCCCTCGTTGTTGCGGGCGGAAATGGCGAGGACGTTTTTGCCGGGCGTGAGTTGTTCATGCACCATCACCGCTCGCGGCGTCTTGAAATCTTCGCCGGCGCTGACCTCGTGCCCGTTGAGGAACGCACGAAAGACGTTGTCCGCTGACGCGGTGAGAACGGCGGTTTTGACCGGTTTGTTCGCGGGGATATCAAACGCCTTGCGGAAGAACCGCGTCCCGCGCGGCGCGTCGGCGCGGGGATTGCCCTCGGGAAACCAAATCCAGTTGACACCGGCGAGGTTGTCCGTCTGCGCCGCCGACACCGATGTAATCCACTTACCTGTCCACTCCGACGGCTGCAACAACCCCATCTCAAAGAACGCCGTGGGGCTGAACGCCGACGGCTTGCCGTTCTCATCCCACACGCGCACCCGCCAGAAGTAGCGCGTCTGCGACCGCAACGCCTTCCCACCGCACGGCACGTGCAGCGATTGCGACGACGCGACCTTGCCGCTGTCCCACACATCGGGTCTGTTCAGCAGCTTCTCGCTGCTGGCGACCTGCACCTGATATGCCGTCTGCCGCGCCCCGCGTGTCGCGCTCACCAGCCGCCACGAAAATCGCGGCGGCACGGTGTCAATACCCACCGGGTTTTCCAGATACTCCGTCCGCAGACCTTCTACTTTCATTGATGCGGCGCGAGCGGATGGGACCATCAACAGAATGGGCGTGATGACAAACAACCACTTCATGCGTTTCCTCCCTTTTGACCTTGTGACGCGTTTGAGGATTTCGACAATGACCGCCTCCATCCTTTCGCTCTGGACGCGCTTGACACGCCTTCACCTTTTCAAGTATGATAAACGGCGGTAGCGAGGAAGAGCCTCTCCCTCGAAGGAGCGATCATGGAACGATTCGAGTTCATTGAGCACACCGCCGATGTGGGCATCCGCGCCTACGGGCGCACGCTGTCGGAGTTGTTCGGTAACGCCGCGCTGGGGATGTTCAGCCTGATTGCTGACTTAAGCCAAGTGACGCCGACGGAGGATGTGACCGTCGAAGTCGAAGCCGCCGACCGCGAAAGTCTGCTGGTGGCGTGGCTGACGGAACTTATCTACCACTACGAAACGAAACGCCTCCTTTTCAGCGAGTTTTTCGTGCAGGAGTGCAGCGGCACGTGGCTGCGCGGCGTCGCTCGCGGACAACGCTTCCAGCCCGGAGAGATTGAGATTCTGCGGCACATGAAGGCGGTGACGTATCATGGGTTGGAAGTCGCCGAGAAGGATGGTGTATGGACGGCACAGGTGATCTTCGATACATGAGGCGTCATGCGTGAACCCTCAACGAACGGTAGGCGATGGAGTTGAAAACGACACTGCTATTAGGGGCTGTTTTGCTCGGGGCGCTGGCGGGGTGTAAGAAAGATAAGACGCCGCGCATCAACACGCAAATCACTGGCACGGTCAAGTATCAGGACGGCACCCCCGCGATGGGGGCGACGGTCGGCGTGGACGGTCTGGCGGTGCAGGCGGTGACGAACAGGGAAGGCAAATACACACTCACAGGCATTCCGCCGGGGACGCAAATTGTGGTGGCGCTCAAGCCGGGATATCGCCCCGCGTTGAAGCGCGACGTCGAAGTGCCGACCGCTGGGCGCGTCACGGGCGTAGACTTGGTGCTGGAGCCCGACCCCAACTACGTGCCGGATCAGATTAAAATTGAGA
>JANWYM010000519.1 GCA_025055355.1 Abditibacteriales bacterium | reverse complement strand
CAACGCGGAGTTCATCGCCCGCCGCGCGCGGGACTGGTGGCAGGTTTCCTTGAGCGGCGCGGATGTGAGCGCGGCGTTGATGATTGCTTTTTTCCTCGTCGGCGTCGGCGGGCTTGCCGTGGTGCCGATTTACTTGCTGGGAAAATGGCTACACGATGAGCAGGTCGGCTGGTGTGCAGCGGCGGCGTTTACGCTGCTGCCGAGTTTTCATTCCTTCACCGTCTCGGTGGACCAGATGTATCCGCTCGTCGCCATGACCGCGCTCTGTTTCATCGTGCGGGCGCTGCGCGCGTCGCAGCGCGCATGGCTCTGGACGGGCGCGGCGGGCGTCTGGCTTGCGCTGGCGGTGTTCATGAACATGGGGCTGATGACCGTTATCCTGCTGTGCGGGTTGTTCGCTCTGTTCTCCTTGAAAGACAGGGCTCTGCCGCTGCGCGATGTGGGGAAGGGAGTCCTCGCCTTCATCATTGGTTTGCTCGTTCCCTGGTGCCTGCTCTGGCTGATTTTTCGTTACAATCTGCTCGCCGTCTTTCGCGCCTCTGACGACTTGCGCAACGCGCTCTACGCCCGCGAGCATCGTTCTTACGTCCAGTCTCTCATCGGGAATCTGGCGGACTTCTTCATCTTTGCGGGCGTGCCTGTGACGCTGCTGTTTTTCTGGGGTGTCATAGACGCTGTGTCATTGCGGTTCGGCAGGAGCCTCATCCCCTCGTCGGTGGACACTGCACGCGGCGCGCCGCTGCTGTGGTCGTTTCTGCTCCTCCTCCTCGCGCTGGACCTGTCGGGGAAAACGCGCGGCGAGGTGGGGCGCATGTGGATGTTTCTGATGCCGTGCGTGCTGCTCATCGCCGCGTCTGTGATGCAGAAAATCTGGCGCGATGGTCGCGGCTGGATGCTGGCGCTCGTTGTTTGCCAGTTCGCGCAGGTTGTGGTGTTTCAGTATTGCGTGCGGGTGTGGGGATACTAAGAGTCTATCCGAAAACTGTGTAGCGCCCATATCCTGTCGGCATTTTATGCAGGCTGGAAGCCTGCGCTACGCGGTCTTCGGGTGGGCTCTTAGGTCAAGGCTTGTATGTCGGCTGAAACGCCTGCACCACACTGGGGCGGGTCATGAAGATAAGGAGTAGAAGGGGATAAATGAGACCGATGCAGCCGCCAATCGTGCCTCCAAGGGCGCCACCAATCGCGCCTGCTGCCTCAGGACCGCCCGATTGTCGGACTTGTTCCATCAGAGGGCCGATGAGGAAGATGTAATTGACGACCATCCCAACAATACCCGAGACGATTTGGTAGACCGCGCAGCCAATAGAGGTGAGTCGTCCCCACGCCTGCATGGTCAACAACCCGATGCCCGCCACAATGAGGACAATGGCTGCGATGGTGCCAAGCACTCCCACGCCGATAGTCCACGTGCGCAGGAACGGCGTGCGCGTCATGAGGTCTATCACGGGATTGGGGGGTGCTCCGGGCGGCTGGGGTATGAGCAGCATGAGAAAGGAGAACGGCATGCAAATAACTCCCATCGCACCAAAGACAATGTTAAGAATACCGAACACTGTCACTGACGTCGGACGCTGCATAGCGAACGCCTCCTTAAGTGGAGAGTGCTGGCATTATAGCAGTCGCGTAGGAAGACGTCAAGCCCCCAATCGTTTCTTCAGCCGAATGATTTCATCCCGACACTCCGCCGCCCGCTCGAAGTCCAACCGCGCGGCGGCTTGCTTCATCTCTTTTTCCAGCGCGGCAATGAGACGCGGGATGTCCTCTAACGGAGTCTCATCCACCGGCAGGGCCGGGGCTTCATACGCGGCGCGGTCCTCGGCGACGAGGCGCATCTTCGCCAGGTCGCGCACCTCTTTGCGGACCGTCTGCGGTGTGATGCCATGTTTCTGGTTGTATTCCATCTGAATGCGGCGGCGGCGGTTGGTCTCATCAATGGCGCGGCGCATGGAGCCAGTGATGTTTTCGGCGTAGAGGATGACCTTGCCCTCCACATGCCGCGCCGCCCGCCCGATGGTCTGAATCAGCGAGGTCTCGCTGCGCAGGAAACCCTCCTTGTCGGCGTCCAACACGGCGACGAGGCTGACCTCGGGCAAATCCAAGCCCTCGCGCAGCAGGTTGATGCCCACGATAACATCATACTTTCCCAGCCGCAAATCGCGCAGGATGACGGGGCGCTCCAGCGTGTAAACGTCCGAGTGCAGGTAGTTGACTTTGATGTCCAACTCGGCGAGATACTCCGTCAACGCCTCTGCCATGCGCTTGGTCAGCGTCGTCACCAGCACGCGCTGCCCCTTCTCGACGCGCTGACGAATCTCCTCGATGAGGTCATCTACCTGATGGCGCGTCGGGCGCACTTCCACCTCTGGGTCCACCAGCCCCGTCGGGCGCACGATTTGTTCCACGACGCGCTCGGCTTTACTCAACTCGTAAGGGCCCGGCGTCGCGCTCATGTAAATCACCTGATGGACGCGCTGCTCGAACTCCTCAAAATGCAGCGGGCGGTTGTCATACGCCGACGGCAGGCGGAAGCCGTAGTTGATGAGGTTGTCCTTGCGCGCCTTCTCCCCCGCCCACATCGCCCGCAGTTGCGGGATGGTCTGGTGCGACTCGTCAATGATGACCAGGAAGTCTTCGGGGAAGTAGTCCAGCAGCGTGAAGGGCGGTTCGCCCGGCTGCCGCCCGTCCAGATGGCGGGAGTAGTTTTCAATCCCCGTGCAGTAGCCGACCTCACGTATCATCTCGATGTCATACAGCGTGCGCTGCTTGAGCCGTTGCGCCTCGACGATTTTCCCCTCGCGCAAGAAACGCGCCACCTGCTCGTCCAACTCCTTCAGGATGCTCTCAATCGCCTGCTTCAGGCGCGTCTCGCTCGCCAGATACGGCGACGCGGGGAAGATCACAATCCTGTCATGGTCGGCGACGACCTCGCCCGTCAACGGGTTGATGACGAGGATTCTGTCCACCTCCTCATCGAAGAAGTCCACGCGGGTGATGAACTCTGACTCTTTGGGCTGAATCTCCAGCACATCGCCGCGAAAGCGAAAGGTCCCGCGCGTGACGTTGAAATCGTTGCGGCTGAACTGCATGTCCACGAGTTTGTCCAGCAGGTCGCGCCGCCGATATGTTTTCCCCTTTTCCAGCGATAACGTCGTCTCCCGATACATCTCCGGCGACCCCCAGCCGTAGATGCACGACACCGACGCAACGACAATCACATCCCGCCGCTCGATGAGCGACTGCGTCGCCGAGTGCCGCAGGCGGTCAATCTCGTCGTTGACCGAGGACTCCTTCTCGATGTAAGTATCGGTCTGCGGGATATAGGCTTCGGGCGTGTAGGTGTCGAAGTAACTCACAAAATACTCCACCGCGTTGTGCGGGAAGAACTCGTGCAACTCCTCATACAGTTGCGCCGCGAGGGTTTTGTTGTGCGAGATGACGAGGGTGGGACGCTTCAACTGGGCGATGACGTTGGCGATGGTGAAGGTGTTGTGGACGAAGACACCGCCCGTGCCTGCTAAGAAGGTCTCATAGTCGGCAACACTCAAGTCGTAGACCCATGGGCTTG
>JANWYM010000518.1 GCA_025055355.1 Abditibacteriales bacterium | reverse complement strand
GAGGGAGAACGCGTCGTGAAATCGGGGCGCTCCAATCTTCACGGCGGCGGGGGGCGCCCCCCCCCCCCCCCCCACCCACCCCGCCGGGGGGGGGCCCGCCCCCCCCCCCGCCCCCCCCGGCCCCCCCCACCCGCCCGTACGGCTCCGCTGGTTTAAAGTTAAGCAAAGTGACAACTGGACTTTTGCAAAGTTGTGATTTTACCCCTCCCTCAAGGGGAGGGATGAAATCACAACTTTGCAAAAGTCCCGTGACAAAAAGCGATTGACGCACACTCCCCAGTTAAAGAGCCAAACGGTAAAACGTATCAACCCTCACTTTTACCGCTTGTGGACTTGGCGAGCGATGTATCGCGGCGTTGCCGCCAGCCCGCCCCAACTGGCGGGGTTGTGGTTGGCTTCGAACACTTGGCGCAGCGTCGCATCGTAGGGAGTCAGGGCGGTCCACAGCACGCCCGGCGAGTTCTGCCAGCGCGGGTCGGGTTGCCCGCCGTCAATGCGCTGGAACTTCGCGCCGACGATTTGCTTGTCCCACATGAAATCGCGGTTGGTGGCGATGAGGCGGTCAAGGTCTTTGGAGGTGAAGACCAGACCATGCTCGTAGGCGGTCACGATGCCCTCGACATCAATGGCGTAGTAACCACCGTTGGGATGCACGCCGACCCAGTGTTTGGGCGAGCCATCGGGTTTGTAATCCCACGCCCCGGCGGGGTCCCAGTAGTTCCAAACGTAGTATTTGCCCTCACGCAACTTTATACGCGATTTCATCTGCCGCCACCACTTTTCCGCGCGGTCTTTGTAAACGGGTTTCTTCGTCACGTCGAACAGGGCAATCAGCCACAGGGCGATGAGGTTCTGTTTGTTGGCGGGCTTAGAAAAGCCGTCGGTGTTGCGTCGCGCGTAGCCCTCGGTCCACTGACCCGTTTGTGGGTCAATGCCGAACGGCGGCACGACCCAGACGCCACCTTCTTTCACCTCGCGCCAACAACCGCGCGCACTCCACTTGTCGAAGGTTTGCTCCGACAGCTTGAGATACTCTTCGGCTTTCCTCCCATGCTTCTCCTTCAGCGCGGGTGTCTTCAAAATCGTGTCCGCCATCAGCACCAATGGGCGCAATCCCATCGCCTCACCCAACAGGTTGTCCGTGAGCAAGCCCGGCATTGCACTTGTGCTGGCGCCGTTCCCCTTCGGCCAGCCGATGTAACCGTCTGGTTCTTTCACCCCGCGTCGAATCCACGCGTCCGCCCAGTCAATCAGCATCTCCACCCACTTCATGTCCTGCGTCGCTAAATAACCGTAGTAGAAGCCGTTCAGAAACGGGCTGATGAGCCAGCCGATTTCCTCGCCCATCTCGCGGTCGCAATAGCGGTTGCGCGCGCTGTTAAGGATGTATTTCTCCCAACGATGCAGCCAATCTTTCACCTTGGCTTCGTCCATTCTCTGTGTCACCTCTTCGCTCTGCGCTCCGATGGCTCCGCTCGCCAACGCCAACATGCTGACGGTATGGGTCAGAAATTCGCGGCGGTCAATCCTGTTTCGGTTTTGGGACATGAGGACATTCCTCCCTTGAAAATACCTGTCGTAGCCAGCGCCGCGAAGCCGTCCCCTACGGAGGAGACGACTGCAGCGGCGGGGAAGCTTCGCTGCACTGGCTATGACATTTTCATGCGGCGTGGTGCCCCTCTGGGGTTTAGGTGATTTCTCCGGGTTCATGAACGAGAAGAGGCTTTTAACGCTGGCGCACCCATCGCCCGCCGTGCAACGGGGCACTGCGGGCTTCAATCTGTCGCCGCACAGCGTCGGCGTCGCGCCCCGTGGCGAGGGTGACGCGTCCGTAATTATGAATGCGCACGGGAAGCATTTGCAGATGGAGGTCTTTGCGGAGAGGGTCGAAGGTGATGAAGGCAATCGCGCTCTGCCAGCGGGTAGGAGCGGAGTCGAAGACGAAGTTGCCGAGGCTGAACAGAATGATTTTGCCTTTGTAGCGTTCGACGCCTTGCAGGACGTGCGGGTGATGACCGAGGATGACATCCGCCCCTGCGTCAATGAGGCGGTGCGCCAGCGTGCGCTGCCATGCTTCAGGGAAGGGCTTCTTCTCGATGCCCCAGTGAAGGGAGACGGCAACGACGTCGGCGTTCGCTCGCGCCTGGCGGATGGCGGAGAGAAGCAGCGATATATTGTCCGCGCTGGCGACGCCGAGTCTGACCTTGCTCGACCCATCCTTGGTGAGGGGGGGAGTCTGAGGGGCGAAGAAGCCGCGCGGTGTTGAGGAGGAGTGCGCGGCAGCGATGAAGGCGAACGTCACGTCACCGACGGTCACGTAGCGCGGGGCGAGTGCGGCGCGGGCGGTCGTCCCCACTCCACACCAGAGAACGCCCACTGATTCCAACCGGCGTATCGTGTCGCGCAGCCCTTGGGCTTGGTAGTCGAGCGTGTGGTTGTTGGCGAGGCTGACAATGGTAATACCCCCCTCCGCCAACCCTGTCGCGGCATCGGGGCGTCGGGCTCTGAAAATCCAATCCCGTTTGAGCGCGATGGCGGTTGGGGACTTGTGAGGCGTCGGGTGCGGGAAGTTCGTCAGCGGCGTCTCCAGATTGGCAAACGCGATGTCGGCGGCGAACAACGGGTCGCGCACGCCCGCCAGTAACCTTGCCAACGGCGGCGGGCTGGCGATCCAGGAGGGTTCAGGGAGAACGTCGCCGACAGCGGCAAGGGTGACTTTTCTCCCCTGCTGCCCGCGGAGGTAACTGAGAACGAGGTTGCCGACGCTGAGGATGTTGTCGACGGAGATCTTGTCGGGCGTGTCGCCGGGGGCATGGTAGTGCGGGTTCTTCTCCCAATGCAACCAGGCGGCGGGGATATTCGCGTTCTCAAACGGTTCGTGGTCTGACCACTTGACGCCGCGCTCCGCCGTCACTGGAATCCCTTGCTGCCGCGCCAGACGATACAGGGTGCGCACCAGCCGCACGCTGCACGGGCGCCCGATACGGCTGATGTGCAGCCGCGTCCCGACGCCAATCATGTCCAGCGAAATCATCGTCAACTGGCTCAGGGCGGCGGGGGGATAAAGGTTTTCGCGGAGGTGTCGCACAAACCGCCGCGAGCCGTAGTGATGGTGGTTAGGTTTGTTGTCAATTATTTCCTCCGCGCCGAAGGCCACGAAGACCATTTGGCAAGGCGTGGGCGTTCGCGCCAGCGTCCGCGCCAGTTCCAGCAGCAGCGCCACGCCCGACGCGTTGTCACTCGCGCCGGGCGTTCTCGGCTTGGTGTCAAGGTGCGCACCCAAAATCAGCACGGGCTGCGGGCGGTTCTTTCTTGTTAGCCGATCCTGCCACGCAACGACGTTCTGCGACGTCGCGCCGTTCGGCAGGGGAACGGACTGCTTCTTGACTTCATAGCCGTAAGATTCAAACTGCTTTGCCACATAACGCGCCGCCGCCGCTTCCGCGGGTGAACCCGCCGGGCGCGGACCAATGCTGCGCGCGAGAAACCGGACGTGCTCGAGGATGCGCTCTGCGCTGCCAGCGTCAAGGCGTTGGGGAAGAGGCTTCTCCATCGCAGCGGTGGCAGACCGCGACATCGAGACC
>JANWYM010000517.1 GCA_025055355.1 Abditibacteriales bacterium | reverse complement strand
GCACGAGCGCCCCGTGATGATTCACCGCGCGATGCTGGGGTCGTTGGAGCGGTTCATGGGCATCCTGATTGAGCACTGCGCGGGCGCGTTTCCGACGTGGCTTGCCCCGGTGCAGGTCGCCATCCTGCCGATTGCAGACCGCCACAACGATTACGCCTTCAAACTGGCATCCGATTTGCGAAACAAAAACTTGCGCGTCACGGTCAATACCGACAGCGCCAAGACCGGCGCGAAGGTCGCGGTAGCCGAGGCGCAGAAGATTCCGTATATGCTCATCGTGGGCGACCGCGAGGTGGCGACCGAAAGCGTGTCCGTGCGGCAGCGCGGGCGCAAGGATCTGGGGAGCATGAAGGTCGCCGAGTTCACGGCGCGGATTCTGGCGGAGGTGGCGACCAGAGCCGCCCCTTGAGGCGGGCGTCTGTTGTTGCCGAACCCGCCGGCGCAGGCAGCCGAAATCGCCAGACGGCGTAACGGCGGAGCGCGATTGCAATCGGGGGAGATGAGCGACAAAATCTGTTTGACTTCGCTCTCCAAATGTGCTACTATAAAGTCGTCAGTATTTCGTCTGCCCGCCCGAGTAGCCCGTCGTGCCGGGACGGCATCCGCGACGGCGGTGCAGGTTACTCGACGGGGCGGCGTGACGCTGCGGAGGGGTCCCTACGTTACAAGACAGACAATATCGGGTGAATGAGCGCATCCGGGCGCCCGAGGTCAGGGTCATTGACGAGACGGGGCAACAGTTGGGCATCATGTCCCCGCGACGCGCGCTGGACATCGCCCGCGAGCGGGGGCTGGACCTCATCGAAGTCGCCCCCCAGGCGCGCCCGCCGGTGTGCCGTATCATGGACTACGGCAAGTGGAAGTATGAGCAAAGCAAGCGGGAAAAAGAGGCGCACAAAAAACAGGCGCACCGTGACCTGAAGACCATCAAACTGCATCCCGACACGGGGGAACATGATTTGCAGACCATGATCCGCCACGCGACGGAGTTTTTGCGGAAGGGACACAAAGTCCGCCTGCAATGTCAGTTTCGCGGGCGCGAACTGGCGCACGCGGAGTTGGGACAACAACGCCTCGAGCGTATTGCCCAAGCCGTCGCCGAGGTCGGGTTGGTTGAAGCCCAGCCTACCCTGCAGGGGAGGCAGATGACCATGACCCTCGCGCCCCGACCAGAGAAACCAAAACCCAAGCCGAAGCAAGACACTACGACCGCAGGGGTTGGACAACGTGACGCGTGATGCGTCATACGTGATGGTCCACTGACGCATGAGGCATCACGCACTACGTTTCACGTTTCAGGAGTGTTCAAGTTGCCCAAAATGAAGACGCGCAAATCCGCCGCGAAACGTTTCAAGGTGACCGCCACGGGCCAATACGTGCGGCGGAAATGTTTTAAGAGTCACCTGCTCACGCGGAGCAAAAACGCCAAGCGCAAACGTCGCCTGAGTCAGCAGGCGCTCGTTGCCTCGGCGGACAGGGAGCAGGTCGAGCGCATGACGCCCTATCTGAAGTAGCCGGTGACCAGTAACCAGTGACCAGTCAACCTGAGGCCATGAGCCACGGGTTACCGGTCACCGGTCAGTGGAGGAGTTAAATTGCCACGAGCGAAACGGCACGAGCAGCGCCGTCATAAGAAAATCATCAAGCAAGCCAAAGGTTACTACGGGCGGAAACACGCCTGGTTCAGAACGGCGAACGAAGCGGTCATGCACGCGGGGCTTTACGCCTACCGTGACCGCCGCAACCGCAAGCGCGATTTTCGCCGTCTGTGGATTACGCGCATCAACGCCGCCGCCCGCGAGCACGGGTTGTCTTACAGCCGCTTCATCGCGGGTTTGACCAAAGCCGGGGTGGAAGTGGATCGCAAGATGTTGGCGGACTTAGCCGTCAGCGATGCCGTCGCTTTTGCCAAGTTGGTGCAGGTCGCACAAGCCCACTAACGTTCCAACGTTCAAAGGCTGTGACGGAGGCGCGTAAGCCGCGCGAGGAGTCCCAGAGAGGCAACCCCGTAGGCTGGAAGCGTTGCTGACACGCCGCGCCGCTCTCGTTGACCATGAACCAGTCAACGTGAACCGTTTATGAAGGAAACACTGCTGCACATTCAGTCCGAAGCCCGCGAGAAAGTGGCGACGGTGCAGTCGTCGGCGGAGTTGGAAGTGTTGCGCCGGGCGTATCTGGGGCGCAGTGGCGTGCTGCCTCAGATTCTGCGCAGCATGGGCAAATTGCCCGCCGAGGAGCGGCCTGTCATCGGCAAGCTGGCGAACGAGACAAAAGAACTCATCGAGCAACTCCTCGCGCAGCGCGCTGCTGACCTCGGGGCGCGGGAGCAGGAGGCCCAACTCGCCGCCGAGCGCATTGACGTGACCCTGCCCGGGCGCGGAGGGAGCATCGGCAAGAAGCATCCGCTCACGTTGGTCACGGAGGAGATCTGTGAGATTTTCACCGGGCTGGGGTTCGAGGTCGTCGAAGGTCCTGAGGTCGAAACCGAGTGGCATAACTTCATCGCGCTCAACATTCCCCCAGACCATCCCGCTCGCGACGAGCAGGATACGTTCTACTTCAGCGACGATCTGTTGCTGCGCACCCACACCTCGCCCGTGCAGATTCGGACGATGGAAAGCCGTCAGCCGCCGGTGCGCATCATTGTCCCCGGTCGCGTGTATCGCCGCGACCCGTTCGACGCCACGCACTCCCCCATCTTCCATCAGGTCGAGGGGTTACTCGTGGACGAGGACACCACGTTTGCCGATTTGAAAGGCACGCTGACCGCGTTCGCCCAGAAGATGTTCGGCGCAGGTGTGCGCACGCGGTTTCGTCCCAGTTACTTCCCGTTCACCGAACCCAGCGCGGAGGTGGACATCAGTTGTATCTTCTGCAATGGCGACGGCTGCGGCGTGTGCAAGCAGTCGGGCTGGATTGAAATTCTGGGCAGCGGCATGGTGCATCCCAACGTCCTGCGCAACGTCGGCTACGACCCCGAACAGGTGCAGGGCTTCGCCTTCGGCATGGGCATTGACCGCATCGCCATTCTCAAATACCAGGTCAACGATATTCGGCTGTTCTTCGAGAACGATTTGCGGTTCGTGAGACAATTTGAATAAAGGCAAAAGTTGCGCAGTTACTGCCAGCAACTGCGTAGCGCTTCTGCAAGGGTTGAGGGTGCATACACCCGCCCTCAACCCTCAACCCGGAGAATATGCTTGTCCCTCTGTCTTGGCTACGCACGTATGTGCGCACCGACCTGTCCGCCGCTGACATCGCTCGCGTTTTGATGATGGGCGGGTTTGAGGTCGAAGAGATTAGAGGCAGCGATGACAACGCGGTGCTAGACGTGAAAGTGACAGCCAATCGCGGCGATTGCCTTTCGATGCTGGGCATCGCCCGCGAGGTCGCTGCGCTGACGGGCGCCGAGTTCATCCCGCCGACGATTGTGGTGAACGAAAGCGGCCCAGACGTCCACAGCCTCGTGACCGTCCAAATCGTGGACCCCGATTTATGTCCGCGCTACTCGGCACGCCTCGTCACCGGCGTCGTCGTCGCCGACTCCCCCGCCTGGCTGCGCGAGCGACTGCAAGCGGCGGGGCTGCCC
>JANWYM010000516.1 GCA_025055355.1 Abditibacteriales bacterium | reverse complement strand
GGAAAACATCTTGGCGAAAGTGCGCCGCGCCCTGTGGGTGGTGCGCGACAAGGACATCGCTATTTTAGGCTTGGCGTTCAAGCCCAACACCGATGACATTCGCGGCGCGCCCGCGCTGGAACTGGCGCGGCGGTTGCTGGCGGAGGGCGCGCGATTGCGCCTCTACGACCCCCAGGCGATGGCTAACGCCCAGCGGGAGTTGCCGCCGTCCGACCGCGTCTTCTACGCCTCATCGCCGCAGGAAGCCATCACCGGCGCGCAGGCGCTCATCGTGGCGACGGACTGGGACGAGTTCAAGTCCCTCGACTTGCATCAATTGAACGCATGGATGACCACGCCCATCATCGTTGACGGACGCAACATCTTCTCCCCCGCTCAAGCCGAAGCCGCCGGGTTTGAGTATTTCCCGGTGGGACGGAAGCCAATCGAGCCAATCTCGATGTGAGGGTTGATCGTTGATGCTTAGAGCCTATCCCCCAAACCCCCCTCCTTACCAAGGAGGGGTTGGGTCGTAGATGGACCGAGGTTGCCTCCTCAGGGAGAACATCCCCAAAACCCCCCTCCTTACCAAGGAGAGGTTGGGTCGTAGATGGACCGAGGTTGCCTCCTCAGGGAGAACATCCCAAAAATTCCCCTCCTTACCAAGGAGGGGTTGGGGGAGGTTCAAAAGGGGGACACTAACCCCCTGTTATCCCCCTGGCGCAGAGGGACAGTCGTTTTTGGGATAGGCTCTTAATGGTCGAGGGAGACAAGGATGCCAACACCCTCCCGCGCTAATGCCCGTCGGGGCGAGCGCCGCTCGCCATGATATTGTGGGGGTGTCCCCAAGGGACGTGGATGATTCTTCTACATTCATGCATCAACCATGAACCATGAACTATAGACCATGCGCATCATAGACCTCCGCAGCGATACCGTCACAAAACCAACGCCCGAAATGTATGAGGCGATGCGGAACGCCCCACTGGGCGACGATGTATTCGGCGATGACCCTCTGCCCCAGGAGTTGGAGCGCCTCGCCGCCGACAAGTTGGGCAAGGAAGCCGCGCTCTTCGTGCCCAGCGGCACGATGGGCAACCTGCTCGCCGTTCTCTGCCACACGCAGCCGGGTGACGGGGCGATTTTAGAAGCCACCTCGCACACCTTCGTCTTTGAAGTCGGCGGCATCGCGCGCATCGCGGGGGTGCTGCCGCACGTCGTGCGTGGGGTGCGTGGCTTCATGGCGCCCTCCGCCATTGAGGAGCAGGTGTGCCACGGCGACCTGCACCGCGTCCGCACCTCCTTGCTGTGCATCGAGAACACCCACAACCTCGCGGGCGGCATTGCGCTTACGCCTCAGCAGGTCGAAACCATGGCCTCCACCGCACGCCACCATGGCATGGCAGTTCACCTGGACGGCGCGCGCGTGTTCAACGCCGCCGTCGCGCTCGGCGTGGACGTTCGCGCCCTCACCCGCCCCGTGGACTCGGTGATGTTCTGCCTGTCGAAAGGGTTGGGCTGCCCCATCGGCTCGGTGCTGTGCGGACCAAAGGAGTTCATTGACAAAGCCCGTCGGCAGCGCAAACTGTTGGGCGGCGGGCTGCGTCAGGCGGGCGTCGTCGCCGCATGTGGCATCGTCGCCCTCAATACCATGATTGACCGCCTCCACGAAGACCACACCCACGCCCGCCTGCTCGCCGAACGCCTCTCGCAGATTGAAGGCGTTCAGATTGACCTTAGCACCGTGCAGACCAACATGGTCTACTGTCGCCTGCCGCAAAAATTCCAGCCAGAAACCGAGGTCACGTTCCAGCGCGGCGACGTCGTCGTCAAAGCCGTCGCCATTACCGCCGAACAGGTGCGGTTTGTCACGCATAAAGACATCAGCCGCGAGGATGTGGAACGGGCGGGTGAGGTGGTAGCGGCAAGCCTGCAAAAATCGGGTGATTGACAGTTGCCGTGCCATCGGTCGTAGTCATCGCGGAGAGCGTCGCGATTTATCGGGATGACACGATATGCGATGATGAATCCTCGCCCCCTATTCACACCAAGCCCTCACGGCATCAGAGGCGCGGCGGGGACAGAGACGCCGCCCTACTCCTCCATCCACACCTCATCCTCCGCCCGCAACTTCTCATCCCCATCCAACCACTGTTGGTAAACGTGCAACGCCTGCGCCTTGGTCAACCGCCTCCCAATCAACTGCTCGTGCAAGTCGCGGAGACGGCGCGTGACGCGGCGGGTGGGGGCGAGAAGCGCGTTGAGGGTGGAGACGGTCTCATCGGTGAGGTAGGTAAGGACGTCCTCCGCCGAGGCGTTCAGCGGCGCACGCAAGAGCGCAGTTAGGCGCGAAGCGGTAAGCGTGTCGGGATGCTCTTCGGCGTATTGACGAATCCGCTGCGCAACGGACGACTCGTTCAACCACGCCAAAAATTGCAGCCGACATTCCTGCGCGATGGGCGTGAGGTCTTCCAGCGGCATTAACTTCACGCTCTCACCGCACCGCAAACGGCACGTGGGACAGATGGGCGACAACCCCAACGCCGTCGCCAAGTCCGCGCGCTGACACCACTTGTTCAACTCCTGTGTCAGTCGCCGCTCCATCTCCACAAACTCCGGGCACGCCCGCGCCGTGACCTGAGCGATTTGCAGAACGGCGCGATATTCAGCGGACTCGCGGTAGCGAATGTAAGGCAGAAACTTCCCCTTGTCGTGCGCCGCCGCGTGCGCTGCCACGTAAGCCGTCATGTAAGCAGATTGGAACTGCTGAAAGGCATCGAGGAACCCTTCAACATCATCTAACATCCTCTCCCCTGATGCCATCGCGTCCATCAGTCGCTGGCGTTGCTCCACCAGCGCGGCATCGGTCAGCACAAGGTCAGGATGGGTGAGGTAGTTGCCAAGGTCCAGCAAGCGGCTCTGGTGTTGTTCCAACAACGCGCTCAGGCGTCGAAAGTCTGAGAGCAGGTTGGCAAGTTGGCACGTTGGCAGGTTAGCAGGTTGGCAGGTTTCAACGTTCAAACGTTCCAACGTGCCAACCTGCCAACCTACCAACGCTTGCAGCCCGACGCTCGCAGGCGCGTTTTCATCGAGCGCGTTCAGCAGAGACGTGACTTGTTCGATGACGCCGTAGGTTTTTGCCCATTGCGCGGGGGCTTGCTGCCACTGCCGCCGCAGTTGCGCGAGCCGCGCTTGCAGCAGTTCCACCTCCGCCACTGTGTCCAGTTTCCAGCGCGCGAGGGCGCGAAAGAGCCGCTCCTGCTCCTCAAGTGTCTGGGGTGCAAGTTGATGGATAGCATCACGGGGTAGCAACACCCGCGCCACTTCGACGACTTGCGCCCACACCTCTGCGTTCAACAGCACGCCGCGCTGGACGGCAGCCACGCTCTCGCGCAGCGGGAGTTTCAAGCGCGACGGCGCGAGAGGGGTGCCGTGCGCGTCGAGCGCCACCACCTCACCCGCGCGCAGCAGGGCGCACAGGGCGATCTGCGTCAGTTCGGGCGGCAGTCCGAGCGGGCTTTTGCGCAGGGCGGATTCAAAGGTGCGGTAAGGTTGGCAGGTTGGCACGTTGGGACGTTGGAACGTTGAGACAAGTTGCTGTTTCAGTTGAGCGT
>JANWYM010000515.1 GCA_025055355.1 Abditibacteriales bacterium | reverse complement strand
AGGCTCCTGCCGAGCCAAGTTCGGCTCGGCAGGAGCCTCGCCCTCCCTCGGCTACGAATTTTGGATGCCCTCTATTATTGCGCAAACGTGCGAAAAGCACAAGCGCGGAGGAGATCAGCAAAGGTTGATGCGTTCAAACTATCATCCTGCGCGGCGTCGGCTGATAGGATGGGAAAACCTCCGACACGTTGGGATTACCCAACCGTTTCTGAATGACCTCCGCCAGCACGTCGCGGTAGTCAATGGTCACGGGCAAATCGCCAGGCGGTTCGAGGTGGGCTTCGTCCAATCCTTTCCACTCGGCGAACACTTGGCCACCGTTGACCCCGCCGCCCAACAGCATCCACACGCCGCCGCGCCCGTGGTCAGTGCCGAGGCTGCTGTTTTCGTAGGCGCGCCGCCCGAACTCGGTCATGACCAGCACGGTGACGCGCTGCAAGGTCGAACCCAAGTCCTGCGCAAACGCTGCCAGCGCGCTGCCCAAGTCGCGCAGCAAACCGGGCTGAATCTGTCCCTGCACGAAGTGCGTGTCCCAGCCGCCACAGTCGAGGCAGGCGACCTCCAAGCCGACGCTGCCTTTGATGAGACAGGCGACCTGTCGCAGCGAACGCCCCAAATCGGAGTCGGGATACTGCGCGCCGTGGGCAGGTCGGTAGTGCGCGGGGTCGAGGCGGTTCACGCGGTCGAGGACGGCAAGCGTTTCGCGCCCGGCGACACCGATGGGGTCCTCGACGTTTTTGTAAATGTCAGTCAGTGCGGCGGTAAGGGGCGACGTCGGCCAGTTCCTCGGGAAGTGCAAGCGAAAGTCGTCGAGACGGTTCAGCGCGACAGCGTGCGCGCCGCGCAGGGCATCGGGCAACCCCGCGCCGAACGCGACGGCGCGCAGCGGCGAGGAGGCATCATGGGGCGAGGACATCAGATGCCGCGCCAGCCAGCCGCTCGCCGGTCCGCTGTCGCGGGCGATGCCGCGTTCCACCGTTGCCATCGCCTCAAAGTGCGAGCGCGTCTGGTCGCCCGACCCGCAGCCATGCACGAACGCCAATGTGCCTTCGGCGAACAGCGGATACAGCGGCTTGAGGTCGGGATGCAAGCCGAAGAAGCCGTCCAGGTCTATCGCCCGCGCTGCCGGTGATGCTTTCTTGTCCTTTGGCGAGGGAACGGCAAGCGTCGGACGCAGACGATAGTAGGCGTCCTCCGCGTAAGGCACCACGAGGTTCAACCCGTCCGCGCCCCCTCGCTGAAAAATCGTGACCAGCACATCTCCCTGCGGCTCGCGCCGGCGCGGCTCCACAGCGAACGCCGACACGGAACGCCCTGCGCCCCATGCCACCGCACTCAACGCGCTGGTGAACAGAAAACGACGACGTTTCTCAGCAAATCCAGACATGATTTTGAGGGAGGAGGACCGTCAGCGGATTGCCGTAACGGATTAAACGGGTGACCTCCGCTGCAACTATCATGCACTCTGCTTAACCCGTTACAAGAAGCCGCTGACTTCTCCCCCGTAGATCGTCGACGTCCTCGTCGTCTTCCTCCTCGTCCCTCAAAAACGACCGGCGACGAGGACGACTTTCATCCGGCGTGGTGTCCCCTTGGGGACATGGACGATTCGTAGGTAACTAACCTTTTTGCGTTACGCGCTTGTCTCCCTCTCCGACAGAGGGGTGTAAAAAAAACCTATTTCCACTGGAACTGTGGGGACGCCAGCATCAGCGCGACGATCTGCGCTGGGGATTGAGTATGCTTCCACTGTTCATGCAGCCGCTCGCGTAGGGGTTGAAGCGATACATCATCGGTGGGGCGATGAAACAGCAGCGTCATAAAGGCGTCCACCACGTTGCCTCCCCCTGCCTGAGCGAGCGCAGGCAGATTGATTTGCGTGCCGGTGATCTCCCCCGCTGTCAAAGCCAGCGCAAAGTTCCACCGTGCCAGCAGCGACCCCGTCCACGCCGCCGTCGTCTGCGGATAGCCGTCCGGCATCGGCCACTGAAAGAGCGGCTGCCCCATCGCGGAGAGATGCTGCTGTAACGCCCTGCCGCCATCGGTGTCGGCGTAAAGCGCGCGCAGAGCGGAGACGAGGAAATCGAAGGGACGCTTGATTTGAGGGCGTATGATGGATGGCGTATGGTGTAGGTTCAGCAGCAACGAGCGCAGCATAGCGCGGAGGTCGCCCTCCGTTTTCCTGTAAACCTGCGCGAGTTGTGCAACCATTTCCTCGGGCGCGTCGCCTAAGAACCGCAGACAGAGTTTGCGGGCGATGAATCGCGCGGTGGACGGATGGTTCGCCAGAATATCAATCACGCGCTCGCCGTCCCCCTGTCCGAGCCCCGCAGGGATTTTGACGCCCAGCACGGTCTTGGCGCCGTCATCGTGTTGCGTGGCGTCGAAGTAAAACTGCCCGCGCCGCCACTCACCGCGCTGCCGCACCGTCCAACCCGTGAAGCACCTGGCGACCTCCTGCACATCGCGCTGGGTGTAGCCGCCGTGAACGCCGAGTGTGTGCAACTCCATCAACTCGCGGGCGTAGTTTTCATTGGGCGTGCCTTTTTTGTTCGCCTGATTGTCGAGGTAGGTCAGCATCGCCGCGCTGTGGACCGAAGCGGTCAGCAGGTCGCGGAATTTGCCGAGAACGTGCGGGCGTATGGCGTCGCGCTGGTCGCTGACCAACAGATAGGCACAGGGGAACTTACGGGCGTAGATATTGAAGTGGTTCGTCCAGAAGTCCATCATGACCTCGCGCAACTGCCAGCGGCTGTAAACCGCGCGCAGAATGGTTGCCTGCTGGAGGTGTGCGAGCACCTCGTGTTCCTTGAAGTTGAACAAGTCACCCGTGTTGAGGTGGAGAAGTTCCGCGCTGCGCGGACGCCAGCGCGCGGCGGGTGTGTCTGCGGTGTCCTCGGGCGACAGTTGCTCCTCGACAAACTCCTCCCAACCGAGGGTCGCCACCCGTGCAACGTCCTCAAGGCGCGCCCCGAACGTGATGCGGTTGAGCGCAGCAACAACGGAGGCGGCGGGTTGAGGGTTGAGGGTTAATGAGGTCGGCAGAGCGGGCGGCGTGAGACGACGGACGACTTGTGAGCAACCAGAGAGCATCGCACCTGCGACCGCCGCCGCGCCTGCCTTCAAATAGTCACGCCGGTCGAGTTTCATTGCGCTCTTCCCGTCCCTTCCACATCAAGCGAAATGATGGAGTCGGCTGTTCCTTTTGCGGATTCCACCTCGCGCCTCCCGCGCAGCAGGGCGGACGCACCCGCGCCCAACGCGCACATCCCCACCACTGGCGCGATGAATAGCCAACCGACGATGGGAAAGAACAAAGCCACGCTGAAAATAACGCTCCCGCGCAGCAGCGCGGCGAAGGGCGTGAGAGGCTTCCCCAACTCCTCGATGCGCTCGCCCATCAGGCGCGTTATCCCCGCCGCGCCGACGAGCATGACGGCGGAGAACCAGAAGCATAACAGCAGTCCCATCAACTTCACGCCGCCGTTCGGGGCAGCCGTCATGCCTAAGGCGATCAGCAGCCCTATCGCCATCGCCGCACCGATGCCCGTGCAGCGCCACGGATGGTCCAACACCTGCGCCCGCGCCCGCCGCA
>JANWYM010000514.1 GCA_025055355.1 Abditibacteriales bacterium | reverse complement strand
CCTCACTACGGCGGGGAGGGGGGAGGTTGCGCAGCCAGAGGTCATACACTTCTTCACGCCCAAATTTCGCTTCAACCTCTCGACGGGGAAAGACCTCGAAAACGACGCCTACCGCGACCTCGTGTGGCGGGCGCAGTTCATCCCGACGCGCAGTTTTTACGCGAGTGTCTCCGCTGCCTACGACCTGAACATCGGCGAGTTCCGCGACATGATTCTCCGCCTGCGCACCGGCGCGCAAGCCCTCGCGCCGTTTCTATCGTATCCCCTTTACGGTCCATACTACCTCAATTTCCCCATTTCCCCGTTTCCCCATTTCCCCATTTCCCCCTACGGCAGTTATTCACCTTACGGTCTCTATCCCCATCCTTACAGCACGCCGTTCGGGTTGCCCAGCCCCTACGCGCCGCGCTACGGGAACGGCACAGCGTCTGTGCCCTCCGACACGCGCAAGCCCCGTAGCCTTCTCAAGCGCATAGGACTCAACGTCGCCGCCCGTTTCAATCCGACGACGGGCAAATTAGGGCGCATTAACACCTACCTCCACTGGCAACTCAGCGACCAGTGGGCAATTGAATGGCTGGCGGGCTACAACGGACTCACAAAGGAGATGGACTTCAGCCAGTTTCGCATCACCCGTGACCTGCACGACTTTCAAGCCTACCTCACTGCCGACAAGTTCCGCCGCGAGGTGCGTCTCGACGTTACCCTCAAAGCCTTCCCGCTTTTCGACACCCGCTTCGGCACCGGCGGGCAGGGGCAACTGCTGTCACCGAGTGTGGGGGACGTCTTCTGAGTTGTCTCTCCCAATCATGCGCCTGCCGCCATTGCGAGCGGAGTGAAGCAATCCCCGACGGCGGGGATTGGATTGCTTCGTCGCTGCGCTTCTTGTGATAATTCCTGAAGGACTTACGGCGAGTCGCACTTAGAGCCCATCTGAAAACTGGATAGCGCAGGCTTCCAGCCTGCGCGAAATGCTGACAGGATGTCGGCGCTCCGCGGTTTTCGGATGGGTCTTAGTATGCCGTGCGGTGGAAGAGGACTTCGCAGGCGGTTTTGATGAGGATTTTGAGGTCGAGGGCGAGCGACCAGTTTTCGAGGTAGTAGAGGTCGTAGAGGGTGCGCTCGGCGATGGGGGTGTTGCCGCGCAGTCCGTTGACCTGCGCCCAGCCGGTCAGACCGGCTTTGACCTTGTGGCGTTCGGCGTAGCGTGGCACAGTTTGAGTGAACTGTTCCACGAAGAACGGACGCTCCGGGCGTGGACCGACGAGGCTCATATCGCCCTTGAGGATGTTGAACAGTTGCGGGAGTTCGTCGAGGCTGGTGCGGCGCAGGAACGCGCCGAGGCGGGTGCGGCGGGGGTCGTTCTCCGTCGTCCAGACGGGACCGGTCTGCGCCTCGGCGTCCTCGCGCATGGTGCGGAACTTGTAGCAGATGAACACTTTGCCGTCCTGCCCGACCCGCTCCTGTTTGAAGAGCACCGGACCGCGTGAGGTGAGGCGGATGAGCAGGGCGATGATTGCCATCATTGGCGCGAGCAGCAGCAGCAGCAGGGCGGACACCACCACGTCAAACGTGCGCTTCACGGCGCAGTCCCACGGTGTCAGCGGCGAGGAACTAATTGTGATGAGGGGCAGACCCGCGACCTCTTCCCACAAAGCGCGGCGTTTGATGACATCTAATAAACTCGGCATTAACTTGAACGCGACGCCGTAACGGGCGCAGACCTCAGACACTTTCAGCACCTCCTCTTGGCGCAGAGCATTGCTGGCAGCGATGACCTCATCCAGCGCGTGACGCTCGATGAGCGCGCTGAGGTCCTGAGACGTACCGAGGCAAGGGAACGGGGTTGACAGGTTGGTAGGCTGGTGCGTTGGTGCGTTAGAATCTGCTAAACGACTCGCTCTCGACTCCGACCCATCGGCGTTTCCCTGAATGACGCCTACGATTTGGTAGCCGAGGGCGGGTTGTGCAAGGCGGCGCACCATCTGCTCCATCTCATTACTGCGTGCAATGAGGGCAGCGCGGCGCACGCCGACGCCGCGTCGCAACAGGGCGCGCTGCCCCCGCCGCAGGAGCGAACGTTCGAGGCAAACTGCCACCGCGCTGCCACCCGCCGCCAGAGCGAGAAACAACCGCGAGAACCAGTGTGCCTGCGACAGTGACACCGCGCCCAATAGCATCAGACTGGCTACCGCCGTGCCGACGAGGACGGTGTAATACTCATCGAGGCAGGACCACCCACGACGCGGTTGGTATAGTCCGCACCAGCGGAAGACGAAGAACCAAGTGATGAGCAAAAAGATGAGGAAATTGACGTGCGCGGACAGCGGCGGAACGCCTTTGACTGTTGCAAACCATCCTGACTGAAACCGCACGTAATATGCCAGCGCGAACGCGCCCGTGACCGTGACCGCGTCGGCGACCACATAAACGGCTTGCCAGAGCGCGTCCCACTGCTGTCGCGAGAGGCGGAAGAGGCGAGTCTTGAGTTGTCGGGTTTGCAGGAGTGGGATGGGTTTCATTTCACCGCATACGCCTCCAGAATGTTGCCGATGTCTACGCCGAACGTCCACTTGAAAATCCGCGCCACGTGCCAGTAAACGAACTTCACTGCATCTTTCGGCAGATTGCCGTAGATGTTGAGAGTGCCGGGCTTGACTTTGAGGACGCGGAAACCAGCGCGTTCCAGTAGGGCGCGCAGGGTGCGGGCGGTGAAGTGGTTGAGGTGGTTGCGGGCGTCCAAGCCGGTGAAACCGTCGCGGCGGATGAGCCGCAGCAGCCGCGTGCGCAGCAGGTGAAAGCCGACGTTAGGCACGCGCACGACGAGCAAACCGCCGGGCTTGAGAAGTTCGCGAGTGCGACGCACGTCACCAAGGGGGTCGGCGACGTGTTCCAGCACGTCCCAGAACGTCACGACATCGAACGTGGCGGGGGCAAACGGCGCGTTTTGCAGCGTGCCGCAGTGGACGTTCAAGCCCAACCGCTCCCGCGCAAACCGCGCGGCGGGGGGAGATAATTCCACCCCAGCGGTCTCGAAGCCCGCTTGCCGCGCCCAACTCAGAAACAGCCCCAGCGAACAGCCCACGTCCAATAGCGTGCCCGACGCACAATAACGCCGAATCTCTTTGAGTCCCTCCCGGAAAACGTAGAAACGGTCATGCCTGAACGTCTGCCACCACCCGTCCACATCCCGATAACTTGTGGCGTAGTAATCCTGCAACTCCTCTAACGTGGGTATCGGGTTACAGTAGATAAACCCGCAACGGGAACAGCGCACGACGCGCTGCCCGTCATCTATCATCAGCAGGCGCGCGTCGTCAGCATCGCAGAGACAGCAGGCGCGATGGAGCATCAACGGCAGTGACCAGTGACCAGTTATCAGTAACCGATTGGACTTACGCGCCGACGCTCACAAGGGGGTAGACTACTGCTGTTGTGCCCGTCGCCTCGTAGTTTAGCGCCTTGTGCACGTCTGTCATGCCTCTACGTTGCCTCCGGTGCGCAAGTCCTAACCAATAAAATAAACTTTTGCGTTTCACTCTACCTGACAGTAGGGCGAGGAGTCCTTTGCCGCCTCAAGGCTGTCAACGGATTTCGGTA
>JANWYM010000513.1 GCA_025055355.1 Abditibacteriales bacterium | reverse complement strand
CGGTTATGCTGGTTGTGCCAGTTGTGTTGGTTGTGCCAGTTGTGTCAGTTCAACCGGCTCAACCGGCTCAACCGGCTCAACCATTAACCATGCATTTCTTATGTTTGATATGATACTCATACTCCTCGCGGAACAGGTTCATGCTGCTGCGCATGGGGCTGACGCCTGAGGGACCGAGCAGGCAGAAGGTGCGGTGCGTGCCAAAGGTGCCGACCAAGGTGCCTTGACCAGAGATGTTGTCGCCCATGTCCGCAAGCAGTTCAAGGTCGCCCTCTCGTCCCTCCCCATGTTCGATGCGGTGGAGAATCTTCACCAGCCAGTCCAGCCCCTCGCGGCAGGGCGTGCACCAGCCGCAGGACTCATGCTTGTAGAACTCCACGAGGCGCAGGGCGGCTTTGACCACGCATGTGGTGTCGTCCATGACGATGACCGACCCCGACCCGGCGAGTGACCCCGCCTTGGTGATGTCGTCAAAACTCATGACAACGTTCAAGTGCTGCTCCGTGAACCACGGCATCGAAGCCCCGCCGGGGATGACGGCTTTGAGTTTCCGCCCCGGACGCAAGCCGCCTGCCACCTCAATCAGTTCACCCAGCGTGATGCTCAACGGCAACTCGTAGTTGCCCGGTTTTTGCACATGCCCCGAGACGGAGTAGATGCGCGTGCCGGTGTTGGCGGGCGGGACGCCAATGCGGGCATACCATGCCGCCCCGTAGCGCAGGATAGCGGGCAGGTTGGAAAGGGTTTCCACGTTCTGCACCACGGACGGTTGACGGTAGAGTCCGCCGCCCACCTGACCGGGAAACGGAGGGCGCATTTTGGGGTAGCCACGCCCGCCTTCTAAGGAACTCAGTAACGCGGTCTCCTCGCCGCAGATGTAAGCCCCCGCGCCGGGGTGCGCCACTACATCGAGGTCGAAGCCGCTGCCCAGAATGTTCTTGCCCAGCAAACCTTTCTCATAGCACTGACGAATCGCTTTCCAGATCTGATTGTAGCCCTTGACGAACTCGCCGCGCACGTAGATGAACGCTTTGTGCGCCCCCAACGCGTAGGAGGCAATCATGATGCCCTCGACGATTTGGTGCGGCAGTTTCTCCGAGAGTTCGCGGTCTTTGAAGGTGCACGGCTCGCCCTCATCATCGTTGCCCACCACGTAACGCGGCTCGACGTTCTTCTGCATGAGTTCCCACTTCATCCCCGTCGAGAACCCTGCTCCCCCACGCCCGCGCAAGCCCGAGGCTTTGACCTCAGCGATGATGTCTTCGGGCTTCATAGTCAATGCCTTCTTGAACCCCTCGAAGCCCTCATGCTGCATGTAAACGTCTATCTCGTCAATCCCGGGCACGTCAATGTATTTGTGCACAATGCGCTGGCTCTTAAAATCCTCGTAGGTTGGCATGGTTACTCGACACGTTGGCACGTTGGCACATTGGCAGGTTGGGACGTTGAAACGCTGAAACGTTCCAACCTGCCAACCCCTCGGCGTCAGGGTTTGAAGAAGACAGTGGGCTGGGTCGCAATCTGCGTCAGAATTTTATCCACCTTCTCTATCGTCAAGTTCTCGTAATACTCCGTGTCCACAATCATACACGGTGCGCCACCGCAGGCGGCGAGACATTCGACGGGCAGGACGGTGAACGTTCCGTCCGCTGTCGTGCCGTCTCGGATGCTGCCGTTGATTTTGATGTTGAACTTGCGTTCCAAGTGCTGCTGCAAGGTCTCCGCGCCGCAGAGCATACATGCAAGGTTAGTGCAAAGTTGGACGACGTGCTTACCGACTGGCTCTTTGTAAAACAGCGTGTAAAACGTCGCCACCCCGAAGACGTGCGACGGCGGCACATCCAACTCCTCGGCGACTTCCACCATCGCCTCTTTGGGCAGCCAGCCACCATACTCCGCCTGCGCCACATAGAGCGCAGGAATCGTCGCCGAGATGCGGCGGGGATAACGCGCGGCGATTTCTTGGATTTTCTGACGAGCCTCATCTGATAAGGACATGGTTCCTCCAGAGGTTGTAGGTCTGCTCTGTGATTTCCTTCCCTTGCTCCGACGGTGCGGGCGGCTCGCTTGGAGCGGACAACATTCGGCTCAACTTCAACTCTGCTCGTTCCACCTCTGCCTTGAACCGCGCTAAATCGGCTGCCATCTGAGCGCGGTCGAAATCGCGGGCAGCCTCCAGCCGCGCCAGGCGTTCACGAATGTCCATCAAGATTTCTTCCATCCGCTGACGTGCCGCCCGTTCGCGCTCAATTTCTATGGCAAGTGTGTCCAAGCGTTGCGCGATGGAAGCAATGTCTTTGACTCACTCCCAAACGTTCATGACCTACGCTCCCAGCGGTCTACCATTGCTTCGTAATCATCTGCGCTCGTTTTGACTGCTGCAATCAGTCTGTCCAGCGCAACGCGCAAATCGGCTAACGCCGCCTTGAACTTTTCCTCCAGTTCTTCATCCTTAGCAGTCGGTGCGTTCGCTACGACGTCAGGCTCCAACAGAACAACCTCACCCTGACGCGGACCAGTCATGATGACCGCACCGATACGTTCTTCTGTCATCGTCTGTGCCATTAAAGTCACCTCGCTCTACCTGTCTACTTCCCCCATCACAATATCAATGCTCCCAATCACCGCCACGATGTCCGCCACCAGCCGTCCCTCGCACATCTTCGCCAACGCCTGCAAGTTGACGAAAGACGGTGTGCGAAAGTGGACGCGATACGGTTTGTTGCTGCCGTCACTGACCACGTAGCAGCCCATTTCGCCTTTGGGTGATTCAATGGCGGCGTAGGCTTCCCCCGGTGGGGGCTTGATGCCCTCCACGACGAGTTTGAAGTGGTGAATGAGCGACTCCATGCTGGTGTAAAGTTCCTCGCGGGGGGGTAGGGAAATTTTGCGGTCAGGCGTTTTGATGGGACCGCCGGGCAAGCCGTCAATGCACTGCTGGATAATCTTGGTGCTCTCGCGCATTTCATCCATGCGATTGAGGTAGCGGTCGTAAACATCGCCCCCGTTTCGCACGGGAACTCTGAACTCAAACTGCTCATAGCCCGAGTAGGGGTTGACTTTGCGAATGTCCCAATTCACCCCGCTGGCGCGCAGCGTCGGACCGCTCACGCCTAAATCAATCGCGTCCTCCGTGCTCAGGGTGCCGACGCCCTTCGTGCGCTCCAGCCAGATGTCATTGTTGGTCAGCAGGTCTTCATATTCATCCACATAAGTGGGAAACGTTTTGACGAACTGCTGCGCGTTTTCCAGCCAGCCGTCAGGAAGGTCGTCGCGCAAGCCGCCGATGCGGAAGAAGGAGGTCATCAGGCGCACGCCTGCCACCATCTCGAACAGGTCCAGAACCCGCTCCCGCTCACGGAAGGCGAGAAAGAACGGCGTCATGGCGCCGATGTCCATTGCGTGCGTGCCCAACCAGATGAGATGGCTCTGGATCCGTGTGAACTCCGAGAGCATCACCCGAATCCACTGCGCGCGCGGGGGAACTTCACAGCCCAGAATTTTCTCGACGGCGAGGCAGTAGGCGAGGTTGTTCGCCATCGGCGCCATGTAATCAATGCGGTCCGTGCAGGGAAGCGCTTGCCAGTAGCGCTTGCTCTCCATCGTCTTCTC
>JANWYM010000512.1 GCA_025055355.1 Abditibacteriales bacterium | reverse complement strand
GCCGTGTTGGCGATGCCGTCCATCAACGTTGTGCCGTCCGCCAGCCAACCCGCTTGCTGGCACAGCGTCAAAATATCGCGGCGCACCTGGAGGATCGCCTCGGTGTTCACCAGCCCGCGAAAGAACAGGTAGCCGTCGCGCTCCATCCGCTGCTGCAACGCGCTCGCGTCCTCCAGTGCGTCGTTGGAGATGAAGAAAGGCTTCATGTTGTTGATAGGATGAACAGGACGGACAGGAGAAAGTTAGGCTGGCAGGGCGGGTGCCCTCTGGGCGCGCCCCTACTGCCCCTGCGACGCTCACAAAAATTGCTCATCCCTCATCCTGTCCATCCTGTCTAAATCTCGAAATCCACCACGATACGCGGCTTGGTCTCGTCAAGGTAGGGCAGGAAGTGGTTCTGCACCACGTCCTGATGGGCGGGGTGCGGGAGGTAGCCGTCCAGCGCGGCGCGGTCGGCGAAGCGCACGACGAGCGCGTGCGTGAAGCCCTGCGCGCGTTCGCTGAAGTTCTCCCCCACCTGCAAGTCCACGATGCCCGGCACACGGTCCTTGAGGCTGCGAATCGCGCTCAACATGTCTGCCTTCTGCGCGTCCGTCAACCCGTCTTTGACTTTGAAAACGACGATGTGTTCAATCATGAAGTCCTCCTCTGAAAATCGTCCTCGTCCTCGACCCCCACAAACGACCGACGACGAGGACGACGACGAGGACGATTCCCCTGCGAAGCCAACGGTTCGGCGGGAGCCTCACCCTCCCACATCGTCCTCGTCCTCGAACCCCACAAACGACCGACGACGAGGACGACGACGAGGACGATTTTCGTGCGGCGTGGTGCGTCAACGATTCGTAGGCGATTCCTCGGACGCTGAATTTGCCCTCAGCCATACTATCCCCACTCCACATCCCACCACCGTGCCGATCAGCGTCAGCAGGCTGGCTTCCAGTCCGTATCGGCCGCCCGTCATCAGCGGCGAGCCGACGGTTTCGACGTTCAGCAGACGAAACGTTTCGATGCCGCTGACGGGCAGTGAGACCACCGTCCCCAGCGTGAAGTTCCAAGCGATGTGCATGCCGATGGGAAACCACAGCGCGCGGGTTTTGAGGTAAGCCAGCGAGAACACGACGCCGATGAGGACGTTTTGCAGAAACCCCACCACGCTCGCGCCGGGGTTGAGAAGGTGGAGCGCGCCGAAGAAGAGAGAAATCACCGTAACGGAGACCCACGGCTTCCAGACCTCCATGACCGTCTGCAGCAAATAGCCGCGACAGACGATTTCCTCCGCGCCACTTTGCACAGCGAACAGCAGCAGATAGGCGAGCAAGATGAACACGGTGGAGATGAAGGAGATGTTGCTCACCGCCCAGCCCCGCACGCGCACATCGCCGGTGAGAACCAGTATAGCAAACAAACCGATAACCGCGCCCGCCCCAGTCAACAGTCCCGCGCACAACTGCCGTCCCGCAGAGCGCGACCAGTGGAGTCCGAGGCTGAGGAAAGACTTGCGGTCAATCCCCTGCCGCCAAAAGACCAACACCACCAGCATCGGTACGTAGCCCAACGCGGTGGACAGCAACAGCGTGAATCCTCCGATGCGGTGCATCAGTTCCGCGTAGATTTGAGAGGGAGGAGCGGTGTCGAATACTTTCGCCATCTCCTCGAAATGCAGCACGAACCAGACAACAAGCGGTATCGCGCCCACTGTCTGCGCCACCACGAAGCCGACGATGAGAAAAACCAAGACGCTCACGAGCGGATGCAAGACGGGACGCGGCGCGGGCGTGGGAGGGGATGGGGATACATCGAAGGGGCGGTTGGGGTGTTCCGTCATACGCCTCCTCGCGTGTGTCCGATGCGCACCAATCGCATCGCGCGCTCGGCGGCGGCGGCGATGAGGCGATGGGCATCAGATATGGCTTCTTCCAGCGTCATCGGTCGGAGTGGGATAGGCACGACGACATCAATGCCGTGCGCATAAACCTCTTCGTAGCCTGCACCCGCCGCGCCGACGACGGCAACGACTGGCACGCCGAATTCCTTCGCCGTATAAGCGACGCCGACGGGGGCTTTGCCGAACACAGTGCTGCCGTCAATCGCGCCTTCGCCGGTGAAGACGAGTTGCGCGTGCCGAACCCGCTCCCTCATGTTGACGGCGCGCAGCACGATGTTCACGCCGCGTTCCAGCCGCGCATCGAGGAACGCCATCAGCCCTGCGCCCAAGCCGCCCGCCGCCCCCGCGCCGGGCACGTTGGCTACGTCTTTGCCCAAGTCACGTTTGAGGACTGCCGCATAGTGACACAGCGCGGCATCCAACTGTCTCACCATCTCTGGCGTCGCGCCTTTCTGCGGACCGTAAATCGCGGACGCGCCTTTGTCGCCACACAGCGGATTGTCCACATCGCAAGCGACAACGACGGTGAGTGACTCGTAGGGGCGGTGCGTCCCTGCCAGCCCTGAAACGTCAATCCGCGCCAGCCGCGCCAGCGCCGCACCGCCGAAGGGAAGGTCATTGCCGTTCGCGTCGAGCAGCCTCACACCCAACGCTTGCGCCATGCCTGCACCGCCGTCGTTGGTCGCGCTGCCGCCGATACCGATGATGAGTTTGCGACATCCTTTTTCTAACGCCGCGCGGATTAACTCGCCAGTGCCGAACGTCGTCGTGATGAGCGGGTTGCGTTTCTCTGGCGGCACGAGGCGCAACCCCGAGGCTTCCGCCATCTCGATAACAGCGGTTGCACCATCGCCCAGGACGCCGAAGCGGGCGGTGACGCGCCCGCCGAGCGGGTCGGTGACTTCCCGTGTGAAGAGCTGCCCGCCCGTCGCGCTCACCAGCGATTCCACTGTTCCATCCCCGCCGTCGGCGACGGGGACTTTGATGATGTCCGCGTCAGGGAGGACGCGCCTGATGCCTTCCGCCAGGGCATCGCACACCTGCGGCGCGGATAGGCAGCCCTTGAAAGCATTCGGAGCAAGGACGATTTTCATGCTTTGCTTCTTCGACGCTCGCCTGTTTTCTCCTCCTGCGGTCGGGTCCCCTCAATGCTGCGAGGTCTGCTGGCAGCAGACGCGCCTCGCAGGCGCCCGAAACGATGGCGTCAATCGTCTTCTGATACTTCATCGGGGAACAAATCCGTGCTGAGATACTTCAACCCGCTATCGTTGATCGTCGTCACGACCACGGCTCCTGGCGGCAACTGACGTGCCACGCGGAGAGCGGCGGCGACGTTCGCCCCGGAGGAGAAGCCCGCGAAAATGCCCTCCCGTGCGGCGAGGCGGCGCGCCGCACGGATGGCTGCGGCGTCCGTGACCGTCAGGAAGCCGTCGCAGTGTTCGGGACGGAACAGCGGCAACGGCATGGCGTAGCCCGCGCCTTGAATTTTGTGGGCGGGATTCGTCACTTTGCCCCGCGACAGGAACGCCGCGCCCGCCGGTTCGACGGCGTAGCACTTGACATAGGGGTTGCGCTTCTTCAACGCCGCCGACACACCCGCAAACGTGCCGCCCGTTCCCAGCGTCGAGACGAAGGCGTCCACTTTGCCGCCCGTTTGCTCCCAGATTTCCACGCCCGTAGTGAGTTCATGCGCCTGCGCGTTGCTCAAGTTGTTGAACTGGTCGG
>JANWYM010000511.1 GCA_025055355.1 Abditibacteriales bacterium | reverse complement strand
TCAAACTGGCTGCCCCGCCGGGGGGTCAGGGACGACGGCACTGCGCGGTTTTCGGGGAGACTTCAAGAGTTGACGTCCTCGCGCCAGAGTGCTATCATCACTCCCCAGCATGCAAGAAACCACGAGACCATCAAACGAGCCACAACCTTCAACGCCCGCCCGAGGCGTGACGCTGCGGTCAGTGTTGGTGGGGCTACTGCTGCTATTCCTATCGCTGCTGTGGCTGGAGCGGGCGGGGCTGATTACGCTGACGGTGCAGATTGATGAGAGCGTGCCGCCGATTCCAGCGGTGGCAGCGGTGATGCTGCTCGGTCTCCTCAACCCCCTCTTGTTCAAACTCGGGCGGCGCGTCGGGTTCAGCCAGAGCGAAATCCTCGTCATCTTCACCATCGTCGGTGTCGGCATTTTCATGTCGGCGGTCGGCGTGGTGCGTATGTTCTTCCCCTGCATCACGGCCCCGTTTTACTTTGCTACGCCGGAGAACAACTTCGATACCGTCAACCGATTCATCCCCCGCTGGTTCGGACCGCGCGACGCGGAGTTGCTGCGCGGGTTCTATGAAGGCGCCGAAAGCATCCCGTGGGCAGCGTGGCTGCCGACGGTGCTACGGTGGACGTTCTTCTTCACGGTGCTGTTCTTCACCTTCACCTGCATCTGCACGCTGTTCCGACGACAGTGGACCGACCGCGAGCGGCTGACGTTTCCCGTGGCGCAACTCGTCCTCGACATCGCCGAACCCGCCAAAGACAACAGTTGGGTCTCTGCCTTCTTCCGCAACCCCCTGACGTGGATCGGTTTCGGACTGAGCATGTTCTATAACCTGCTCAACATCCTCCAAGCCATCAACCCTTCCATCCCCGCGCCGGGCAAGCACTTCGATTTGGGCATGTTGTTCACTGAACGCCCTCTGAGCGCCCTGCGCCCGTTTCAAATCTGGTATCGCCCCGAACTGATCGGCTTGGGCTACTTGATGTCTATGGAAGTGCTGCTGTCGGGTTGGGTGTTTTATCTTCTCTTCAAGTTGGAGATGCTGATTGCCGCCGTGATGGGATTTGAAATTGCCGGCTTGCCGTTCCCGCAGGAGCAAGCCACTGGCGCGTATATCGCCCTCTTCTTTGCCCTCCTCTACTTTGCGCGGCAGCCGCTTCTGCAAATCTTCAGGCGGGCTTTAGAGGTTGGGTGGTTAGGTCGTTGGGTGGTGAAGGATTCCTCCAACCACCTCAACGACCAAAATGAGCCTCTACCTTACCGCCTCGCCGCCTGGGGCGCGTTGGGCGGCTTCGCCTTCATCGTTGGGTGGTGCATCATCGCGGGGATGGCGTGGTGGACGGCGATGCTTTACATTGGGTTAGTTCTCGCGTTCGCCACCGTTTACACGCGCATCCGCGCCGAGACGGGCGCGCCTTACGTGTGGCTGTTCCCCTACTATCAGGCGAAGAAGATGCCGATTTATGTCTTCGGCTCGCAGTTCTTCATTGACCACGGCGGCGTGGCGAACCTGACAATGCTCTCGACGATGATGTTCCTCTCGCGGGGATTTTTTCCGTCGGTCTCGGCGACGCAGATGGAAAGTTTCAAGTTGGCGGACGCGGTGGGCATGAGCCGCCGCTGGATGACAGGGTTGCTTCTGTTCGCCTGCGTTGTTGGGTTTATCGGCGCTTTCGGCATCCACCTGCACGCCTACTACACCTACGGCGCGAACGTCCTCGAAGGTGGCACAACCTCGGGCGGCTACCGCACCCAACTCGCGGTCAACGAGTTCACCGAACTGACCAGGTTCGTCAAAACCCCCCAAGCCCCCGACTACTGGCGCGTGACCGCGATGGGCGTGGGGTTCCTCCTCACGACGGTCCTGACCATTGCCCGCGTCGTGCTGCTGCGCTTCCCACTGCACCCGTTGGGCTTTGCCATGGTCGGCTGCTATCCTGAGTCCATCTTCGGACCGTTCCTCATCGTGTGGATCGTCAAAACCGTCATCCTCAAATTGGGCGGCATGCGGCTCTACAAAAAACTCATCCCGCTGTTCATGGGCATCATCCTGGGGCACTTCATCACGGCGGGGCTGATTTACGGCTTGCTATCGTTAAGCGAGGCGGAGATTTTCCGCCGCTATGGGGTATGGTTCGGGTGATTTATCCTCTCCGACAAAGTGGCGATCGTCTCAGCGAAGACGGAGGGCTTGAGCACGACGACCTACACCTACAACAGCGTGAACGAATTGACAAGCAGCAGCGAGGGGAGTTATACTTACGATGCGAACGGGAACACTTTAACGGACGCGCAGGGGCAGAGTTACGTCTGGGACCCGCAGAACCGGCTCAAACAGGTGACGAAGAACAGCGTGACGACGACATTCACCTACCGCGCAGATGGCTTGTGGGCGAGTAAGACGGTCAACGGGGTGACGACGCACTACGTCTACGACGGGCAGACGGTCATCGGGGAAATCCGCAGCGATGGGACGAGCAGTTGGTATACGCTCGGACCGAACGGCTACATCAGCCGTACCGACCTTGACAATCAGGGGAACGTGGTGAACAAGGAGTGGTTCGTGTCTGACGGCTTAGGCAGTTGCCGCGCGATGGTGAAGCCAAACGCGCAGGGGACGGAGGCGGTTATAGTCGCCCGCTACGACTACGACGTGTATGGCAAGGTGCGCACGCAGAGCGGGTCATCGGCGAATAGGTTCAGGTATGTGGCTGCGGTTGGGCATCCGACGGACGAGGAGAGCGGCTTGATATACATGCGGGCGCGGTATTATGAGCCGACGACGGGGAGGTTATCAGTGAGGACCCAGGGATGGATGGGGTGAATTGGTATGTCTATGGGTTTCAGAATCCTACTAATTCCGTTGACCCAACAGGGAAAGGGGCAATCACATTCACTTTCTTCGGCGGTGAGATTACAATAGACTTTGAGGCTACGAAAGCAAAAGTAGACATTGCTATAGCCAAGTGTATTCGGAGTCGCATGAGTTGTCGCAACTTGATGATGTTGCCGGACAACTGCCTAAAGATACACTCCTATTCTTAAGATTAGAGAGTGAGGCGATATCCACCCCTGTATCAGAAGAGTTTCTTCAGTCTTGGGCTATCTCCGGTATAGACAGTGCTACTCTCGGCATGAAATTCCCTTGGGGCGTAGTAAATATTCGCGCAAAGCCTTCTCAGGGTTGGATAGGGGTTGATGTGATATGTTCTCTCTCTGACAAAGCCGCGAGGTATCATCACTTGGTTGATACTGTGTCACTCGTGACTCGAATACCCTTCCCGCAAGTCCATGCTTTTATTTCCAGTCTGGAGAGATGGCAAGGCAACCCTCGGTTGCTTGGGCAGGGGGGTATCGGTTCTTTTGCCAATGACAAGTCTTATAAGATTGGTAGAATTCGATGGGGTCGAACCGGGGTTGAAGGATGGGGAATACAATGGTGTCTACGGTGTGAAGCGTTCCCACAGCAGATAATAGACCTTTACCATCAGATTCAGTGCCATGTAGGACAAGGATCGCGTGTTGTATTTGAACTTGCAAGCCCGATTGAACCTTTGAGGGACTTCTGCGAACGATGTGTTAAGAAAATTGCCCCTTCATCGCTACGATGGTGGTTTGGGGATTT
>JANWYM010000510.1 GCA_025055355.1 Abditibacteriales bacterium | reverse complement strand
CGCGTCCAGCAGCACGCCGACCTGCGCGTCCATGAACGTCGTGCAGGCGTAATAAGCGGCAATGGCTTGCTGCCTCGATTTCTCATCGGTGATGCCTTGAAAGTTGGCGTTGCGGGTGAGAGCGACGGTGGGAATATCCCGGCGGTCATCGGGGGGTTCTTGAGGGAGTTGAATTTTATCGGGCGGATACAGGTCGAAATATCTCTGCGGAGCAATCCACTGAAGGTGCGGCTTGTGGAAGCCGGCGGCGATGAAGAACGGCTTGTCCTTGTTCTGCTCCATCAGTTGCGCGACACGACGGGCGATGATGCCATCGGGTTCCTCCTCGTCTTTGTTGTTGGTCGGATGCCATAGTTGTCCCTGCCGCGCGGCAGGCGTGACGGGCAGCCCTTGCCGCCGCTGACGGCGGGGGCGCTGCACGCGGTTGAGTTGCTCCGCTGCCCCCCGTCTGCCGCGCGCGGGCTCTTCCCATACATCCCACTGCACTGAGTCCGCAAAACGTCCATGCGCGATTTTGCCGATACCCGCCGTGAAGTAGCCGTGCTGCTTGAAATACTCCGGCAGAAACGCCACGTCCTTGAGCGTTGTGCGCGGCGGGGTGGTGTTCTGCAAGATGCCTGTCGTGTCGGGACGCCGCCCGCTGAGGAACGACGTGCGCGATGGGTTGCACAGCGGATACTGACAGTAGGCGCGGTCAAACCGCACGCCCCGCTGCGCCAAGCGGTCAATGTTCGGCGACTTCACGACCGGGTGTCCGTAGCAACCGAGGCAGTTGTTGAGGTCGTCCACCGTAATCAACAGCACGTTCAACTTGGCGGGCAACGGTTGCGCTGGCGAGCGGACGTTGAGCAACGGAATAGCAACAGCGAATAAAATCAGGACGGTTAGAGACTGAATAACTCGTTTCATGGTTCTCAGAGTGTGTATAAAAACGGCGTTTGACCTCTCCCCCAAGGGGAGGGGCGTTCAAAAACACCGCTTCCCTACCCTTGAGGGAGAGGCGTCCAATGCTGTTCCCCTCCCCCAAGGGGAGGGGCGTTCAAAAACGCCGCTTCCCTGCCCTTGAGGAAGGGACGTCCAATCTTGCTCCCCTCCCCTTGGAGGAGGGGTTTTTATACACACGCTCACTCCTTCCCGTTATCTCATAGCACCCTTTTGGAGAGACGCCAAAGGTGCGGCGATGTTCACCCCTGAGAAAACAAAGGGCGGAAGCAGTGGTGCTTCCGCCCTCCCCACGCCTTTTTTCGCAAGGCTCCTGACTACCTGCCGAAGCCGTGGTTGATGCCCACAAACCAACCCGTATCCGAGGAGAAGCCAATGCGGCCGATGCCAGCAAAAATTTGGGTGTTCTCCGACGCCCTGTAGTGCAAGGAGGCGGAGAAGGGGGTGGTGGACAACGCCTTGTGGCGCGAGTTGAACTCACCCATGAAATGCCAGCGATTCGCTATGGGCGCTTCGATGCCGCCGAACACCGTGACCTTGGTTTCGTCGGAGCCGGTCACCGAGCGTCGGGCGTCCACATCGTCGTAGCGCACGCCCGCGTGAACGCGCCAGTCGTTCTCCCCGTTCTGCCCGCTGCCTTTGGAAACGAGCGACTTGCTCCACACCGCATAGACACCAGCCTGTTTGGCGACGTTGGACATCACCACGCCCAACGCCATCGCCGGGGAGTTGCCGGATTCTGCCTGCACCTGATACTTGAGTCCTCCGGAGATGCCTGTCATGTCAAAGAACGTGCCGCCCGGCGTCAAGTCCACCTTCGCGTCCTGCACTCCCACCGCCAACTCCAAACGATCGGTGATGCCGGTGGCGACGTTGAGGCTCCAGGCGCGCAATTCGAAGGAAGTCGGTTCTTCCCTGTAATAAGCGAGTTGCGTGCTATACTGCCCGCGTCCTATCACCCCCGCCGTGGGATTCAGAATCAAACCCGTCGGTCCAAAGACCGTGTTATGGGCAAACGCCTGCGCGCCCATCAGCAAACTACTAACAACGACACTGACTACGATGGTTCTGAGTTTCATGTTTCCTCCCGCAGATGGTTTGTTGTGATGAACGTCTTGGTCTCCGTCTTCACAGATCGCGCTCACGATCTCGTGACCAGAAGGTGTTGGTAGCCTTTGAGACACAGTGTCCGCGTTTCCTGTTCTCATCGGCTTGATTGCCTTCTCGTCTCCTCGATGTAACAGGTCTCCGCTATGCGATGATAGGAATGATCACCCCCCTTCGGCAATACTGCAGATTGAACGGGCAGACACGGACGAGTGAGATGTCAGGGCGTCCGCGTGCGTCCGCTCAACTTTCGGCATCCCCAACCTCTCCGCAGGCGTGACCGACACCTGCCCGTCAAATTGCCTATATTATAACTTGTCGTGCGAAAATTTGTCAACCAGTTCGACGCTATGCGGGGGACGAGAGTTACGAGATGTTCCGCCTGCTACGCCTTTGCCACTCATCGTCCCGTCTGCTATACTTTCTAACTATGCCAACGGTCTATTTCGCTTTTGTCGTTCACAACCATCAACCCGTCGGGCAACTGCCGCAGGTCTTCGACGAGGCGTGGGAGAGATCCTACCTGCCCTTTCTCGACGTGCTGGAACGTCACCCGCACGTCAAGTGCGTGCTGCACTACACCGGTCCATTGCTCGAATGGTTTCTGACCTACCAGCCTTACATGATTGAGCGCATCTGCCAACTCGTCGCGCGCGGGCAGGTTGAGATTTTGGCGGGCGGCTACTACGAGCCGATTTTAGCGATGATTCCCCCTCGCGACGCCCTCGCGCAAATCCAGAAACTTCAGCGCGCCGTCCACCAAATCCTCGGCTACCACGCGCAAGGCATCTGGCTCGCCGAACGCTGGTGGGACCCCGCCCTTGCCGACCTCCTCCCCCAAGCCCACGTGCGCTACACGCTCGTGGACAGCACCGTGTTTGAACAAGTCGGGATGCGCGAAGAAGAAACGTTAAGCAGTTTCCACATCCCTCAATCCTTAACCCTCTTCCCCATCCATCAATCCGTCCGCCACCACATCCCCTTCGCCGACCCGCCCGAAAAAGCGATTGAGGTCATCGGTTCACTCACGGAATACGCAACACACAATACGCAATACGCACCGCTGGTTGTCTTCGCCGACGACGGCGAGAAATTCGGCGTCTGGCCTGATACCTTCTGGTGGGTCTACGAGACCGGCTGGCTGGACAGGTTCTTCGCCGCGCTGGAACGCAACGCGCACTGGATTCAGCCGACCACGCTGGCTGAATACTTCACCCATCATCCCTCAGCCCCCATCTCTCATCTTCCTCTGGGTTCTTACAGCGAAATGATGCAATGGTCGGGCGGCGACTGGCGCCACTTCTTCCAGAAGTATGCTGAGAGTCAAGACCTGCGCGAGCAGATTTGGCGTTTGAGCGCGTCACTCCCCGCTGATGAGCCGCCCCCTGACGCCTTGCTCCGCGCCGAAAGCAACGACGTTTTCTGGCACGGCGTCTTCGGCGGACTCTATCTGAAACACCTGCGGTTGACGGCGTGGCGCAACCTCAATGAAGCGCGGCGGGAAGCCGGTCCATGGTTGATGCGGTTCGACCCAGCAGGAGGTGGCTCATTAGTTGAATTGTCTCACCTG
>JANWYM010000050.1 GCA_025055355.1 Abditibacteriales bacterium | reverse complement strand
GGTAGCGGGGTGGATGGCTTCGCTCCGCTCGCCCTGACACCGTGCGGTGGGGCGCGTCAACGACATGTGGGGAATGAATTACTCCTCTGACCCAGGCGAGTTATTCAAGTCGCTGCACAGTTTCTTCACCCCATCGCCCAGCGCCGCCATGGCTTGCGGCAGGTCCGATTCCACTCGTCGCTCGATTTTACCGTCTTTGTCAATCAGGAAAAACGTCGGATAACGGGTGGCTTTGTAAGCCTTCCAGAGGCGTTGGTCGTTGTCCAACACGACGGGGTAGTCAATCCGCCACTCACGAATTTTCTGCTCGACCTTTTTCACGTCGTTCTCTTCAGGGTCCTCAGGGACGGGAGTATGGATGCCAATGACGACCAGCCCGGATTGCTTGAACGCCTTGTGCAGCGCCGAGATGTTGGGCGTCACCTGCGCGCAGTGGGGGCACTTGAAACGCCAAAACTGAATCAGCACGACCTTCTTACCTTTCAAATCTTTGAGGCGCAGCGGCTTGTTGCCTTCGGTGTTGAACCAGATCTTCTCCTTAAACTCCGGCGGGTTTTTGATGGGCGCGACCTGTTGCTGTTGGACCTCCAAGAGCCGTGCCTCCTCCTTTTGTTTCGCGCTGTCCTGATACGCCTTCGCGCCCACGATGAGTGCGATGACCCCTATGCCAATCAGCCACCTGTAACGGTGATGCACGATGCCTTCACCCCTCTCCGTCAATTCGGATTATGAGACGGTCGCGCGCCGCTCAGGATTCATCCTCCATCAAGTCCTCCATTGTTCTGCCTTCGTCAACAAACATATCCGCTGAGCGAGTTCCCGCGCCCGCCGCTTCCTCTAATTCCAAACTGATGCCGACCAGCGCCAGGTGCAGTTCCGTCTCCGTCATCAACATCCCACCTGCGTAGTAGAGTTTTTCCTCCGTCGTTCGGTTGCGGGGTTTCACCATCACCGGCGCGCCTGTGTCCGGGTGGCAAATCACAGCGCAGGTCGTGCAGATGAGACACGGCCCTGTGAAGTAAACGCTTTTGATCGTCTCCGCTTTGAACTTCCCTTCGCAATCAGGGCAGATCATTTCTGCCAATTTCCTCGCCTCCTCAACGTGGCGCCTGCTCTCAGCAGGCGGACTAGCGAGGCACATTTTATCAGATTAGCACCGCCGGTGCAATCAAGCAGCGCAATGCGGAACACTCCGCCAACCTCCGCATCAGCCCACTGGGCAGCAAGCGCGAGAGTTTCAGCGGTCATCAGGTGGGCTCCAGTCCGCCACTGCGCCTCGCCCCCGCGCGCGGACCGCTCGTCCCTGTCGCCGCGCAGCGTCAGCAGCCGCAGGCTGCCGCAGCGGTTTGTCTTCCGCGATGTGAACTTCTAACCTTGATGCCCCTGATTATCTTTGATACAATGCAGGCGTGGTGATAACAATGTCACGTTATCGTGTCGTCACGATCGTTACTTCTCAGGGCGCAAGGGAGGCGATGCCCATCGTGGAAAGTGCGGATGGCATCTGGTTAGCCACCGATCCCGAGGGTTGGCATCGCCTTGATGTCCGTTCTCTGGAAGAACTCGACGAGGCATTCGTCCGCGCCCTGTTCCGCAGCGATGCGGTGTCGTTATCCCCCATCAAACAAACCGCCTCACATTCGTTTTTCGACATGCTCGATTAAGGCTTGAGCCATCTGAATCCCCCTGAAGAAGGAAATCCCCTCTCATGAACGAATATCGTTTTTGAGTTGCCCGAATCGGGTAAATCGTTCCGTGTTACACGGAGGCCGTAATGGGAGGTCCCATCGGAGTTATGCATCGAGCAGGTAACGTTATTCAGGACTCATCTACTATTGAGGTCTTTCAGCCCTCCGATCCGACGTGGGCGCAGATTGCGCGGTTCGAACTGCCCAAGATTGCCCTGCGGAGCATGGAGCACGGCAGCCATCCGGGGCGGTTTCTCAACGACTTCCGCAAGCAGTTTTCGGGCAGTCCGGTGGTGTATTCGACCATTCTGGGCTACGGTCCGCCGGGGCGAATTTTCGGCGAACTGCTGGCGTTGTTCATCTTCGAGCGGCTGATTTTCGGCAGTTATTACGCCAACGTGGAGAAGCCGTTTGTGCACTTCCCCGCCCGACCCGAGGACGAGCCAACTGACTTTATGCCCGGCGTGAAACGTCTGGAGGAGTTGTTGCCCTACGTCGAGGATTTAGCCTACAAGATTGAGCGGTTCTTCGCCAAAGTCAACGCGTCGTTTGAGGATGTGGGGGCGTGGCTGGCGGGCGTCGCGGAGATGCATCAGCAGATTCGCGCGCTGATGGCGGTCAGCCCGCTGTTTGAGATTCCCACGAAGGTGTTCGAGGACACCGAGCGGATTCGGTATCGCCCTGACGACGTCATCTTGGAGTTCCACAGTCTGCTCCGCTTCGTCAAGATGTTCCTCTACGCCCTGCGCGAGGAGACGCTGTCGCGGGACGCGAAGTGGCAGATGTTGGAGCAGGTCAGCGCCATCGTGGGACTTTACGCGCAGGCGCTGGAGCAGCAATGGGGCGATATTGTGTATCAGAACCGCACGACGGGTGTGCGCCAGGACATGCGACCGGCGGCGGTGGCGTTGATGCGCACAGCGTGTGAACTGCTCCAAAACGAACTGACCGCATGGCGCACAGGCGCGCCCCTGCCGGACATCCCCGAGGACCCTGAAGAACCCGCCGCCGGGCTGACGATGGACTACGACCTGTTTCGGGAGATGGTGCAGTATTCGGTGGACGCGGACGCCTTCATCGCCAGCAAAGCCCTCGCCGCTGAGATCGCCGTGGACCGCGTGCAGTTCGCCCAAGGCATCACCGTCAAATCGGAACTCAACCTGACGCAAATCGTGCGGAGTTTGCCCGACCAGATCAAGCCGGAGGGCGAAGAGTCCCTGCAGGTCATCGCCCCCCAGGACGTGGACATCTTCTTGCGCGGCAACGAGCGGCGCATTCGGGGGCTGTTTACCAACCTCATTACGAACTCGTTCCAGTTCGGCAAGCGCGTAACGGTGCGCCTGGAATATGACCCGTTGCGACAGGTGGCGAGCGTGCGACTCTCGGACAACGGCAAAGGGGTGCATCCAGACCTGCTGGCTTACGACCCCCACTCGCGGCGGATAGTGATTTTCAACTTGGGGCAGACGCGGCGGCGGCAGGATTTGGGTCCGACGGCGGGTGGCACCGGCGTTGGCACGACGGAAAGTTTCTGGGTCGCGCAGATGCACGGTGGGACGCTCATCCTGGAAGAAACCGTGCGCGCGCCCAACCCGGCGCAAGGGACCACCTTCCTCACGGAACTACCTGCTGAAGTGCGTGCGGTGTGGAGGCGGCAGTCAGTCCCCGACTTCCTCGCGCTCGTGGCACAGCGATTCGCTCCCGCTATGAGCGCGGCGGTGCGCGACGCTTTTGCCTCTGTGCGGGGCAGGCAACGGCGTTTGCTGCACAACTACGGGGTTATTCTGCGCGACGCGGGGGACGCGCTGAACCGCGACCGCTTGGAATATGTCGACGCGTTGGTGATTTCCCGCTCGCTGTTGGAGTGGGAGAACGCCGACCAAGTCGCCATCGTTTTGAAAGAATACCTCCTCCCCACCGAACTGGACCGCCTCGACCCACGTATGTTCTCCACGCCCAGCGCGGCGGCGCGGCGGGCGGTGATTCTCCTGCGCTTGATGGCGCGGGTGGGCAACATGTCGGCAGCGCGGCGGCAGGCGCTGCTTGACGCGTTGGAATCTATCGAGAGAGGAACAGCGGGCAACAACAGGGAACAGCCGGGACAGTTCGGCATCCATTCCTTGTTGGTGGCTGCCCTCGGGCGCAACCTCTCCGTGCGCGAGCAGCTTGCTTTGGCCCATAGCATTGAGGAGCAGCAGCGCACGTATTTAGCCACGGAAAGCCTCGACCAACTCTACCGCGAAACGCAACGGCTTTCCCAGAGAGTGCGCGGCGTGACCCTCCGCCCCATTCCGCCGGTCCGCTTGCAGAGGATGCTGGAAGCGAAGGTGTGCGAGTTGGTCGCCGCCCTGCAAGAGCGTCTGCAAACGGAGGAAGGCGAGACGGGTCAAGACCCCGCCTGGCGCGAGCGGGAACGCGCTCACCTGCACGCCTTCATCCGCGAGGCGTTGATTCATCCTGTCGGGGAGCGCTTAGGCGACTTCCCGCTGGACTGGCGGGCTCTGATCGTTTACCTCGCAGAACACGGCGTTATGGCGCAAGTGCTGTCCGAGATCCCCACCGGACAGGTCAAGGAGTGGCTGGAGGAGATGGATGCCACGCTGCCGCTGGTCGCTGCGTTTTTGGACCCCGACCTGCATGGACGCGAATACGAACAGGCGATTGACGACCCGCAAACGCCCGTGCACACGCGGCTGATGCTCAAGACCCACCTGCCGCAGGTCGCCATGCTCGCCGACGTGCGGCTGCTGCGGGAGGTGCGCGCGTTCCTCACGCAGCGAGGGGTGCAGCCCAAAGCCAAAGGGCTGGACTATGTGCGCCCGATTCTTAAGCGCGTGCTGCAGGTGGTGGCCCCCGAGGAGTCGGATGGAGCGCATCTGGACCGCGCTGTGGAACGCGTCCTCGCCAATACATTGACGACGCAGCCCGCCGACTGGGAGCAATGGCTGACCTACTTAGCCAAAGTGCAGACGGGAGCGGTGCTGACGCAGGTGTCGCTGATGTCGGACGAGGAAATCTTACGGCTGCAGGCAGGGATCAACGCGGGGCTGGCGTTGAGTCGGAGCGTGTTAGATTGCGGGCTGTTTGATCACCTGCTGGAGCATGGCAGTTGGTGGCGAAGCCTCCTGCCGCCCGACCGGGCGGCGCGGTTCGACCATCTCGTCGCGCAGATGACGCAAATCCACGCGCAAACTAGTTTGCCTCTGATGGAGAACGCGCTGGAGTTCATCGCCGACGTGGTGAACCTTTGGCTGAAGCGAAGCGACACGACAGAGGCATCCCTGTCGTCGCCGGCGGTGGACAGCGCCTTCCTGCTCTCGAGTTTGCGCTCCGTGCAAGACGCGCCCACTTTCACGCGATTGCCCGAATCCATTCGGGCGAAAATCGAGCAAGCCGTCGCCCACGGACAAGTTGCCGACTGGCCCCACCGCGCAAAAACGATGTGAAAAATCTACCCGTCTAAGGCATATCCCCCCTGAGTGTTCGCTTATTTGGGTGGACACGTCATTACCCAAATATCCGAATGCCCATCAACGGTATGCGCAAAATACTTGTCGTGGACGACGACCCTGCCATTGTTCGGCTGTTGAGCGCGGTGCTGCGTTACGAAGCTATGCAGGTGGTGCAGACAAACAAAGGGGAAGAAGCGCTGGACCTCATCGAGCGCGAGAAGCCGGATTTGGTGCTGACCGATTTTGCGCTGCCGGGCATGAACGGCGTAGACATCTGTCGCCGCATCAAGCAGAACCCGCGCACGGCGCACACACCGGTCATCCTCATGACGGGCGCGCTGACGCGCGCCGACTGTCAACAAACGCTGGCGCAAGGCGTGGATGGCTTTTTGCAAAAGCCTTTCAGCGTCAAACAACTACTGGATTTGATGAACGCCGTGACCCACCCCTAAGCTTCACGGATAGTTACACCTTTAAGCGGTTGTGTGGACGCACCGAGGGCATCACCCTTCCGCCGCCCCGCTCCTGCGGCGCACCAGTTGCATCAGATAGCGCGTGGCTTCCTGCAGTTCTGCCGACGTGATGCTGCCGCCTTTGAGGTCTTGCATCTTCAGGAGCTGACTGAGTTTCGTTAAGATCATCCCCTGCGTTGCCCCTTCGTTCAGCCAACGTTCCATGTCAGCGTTGAGCCGTTGCTTGCGCTTTTCGGGGATGGACAGCACGTGGGCTGTCACGCGCTCCATCACGAGGTCCACCTCCGCCACATCTTCCTCTTCTCCCGTTTGCTCATTCAAAGCCCGGAACGTTTGTCGCTGGTGGTCAAAGCATACGTTGATCTGATTGGTTGAACCGCCCGGGCTCTCGTAAGTCACGGCGACGTTGGTCATCTCCTTCTCGCCCTCTTGCCAATGAGAGATTTTTTGACGCACGTTACCCCACTCGACCTTGCCTCGATAAGGTGCGAGCAAGGCATCTAAACGCTTCATAAACTCCTGAAGCATATCGTTCATACCCTCACCTGTGATTGATGTTGCTCTATAACCCATCTGTCACGGCAACGACGAGCGCCGATGCGTCGCGCCCTCTATTTGCCAACGAGCGATCGCGTCCTCCAAAGCCGCGATGTCGTTTTCCCACTGCTGAACCTGTTGGCACAACCGGCGCAGGGACTCCGTGCGCACACGACCCTCGCCGAACATCTGATACACCACACGTCCCATTTCCGTGTAAGCGTCCAACTGGCGACTTTGTAGACGACGAATCTCTACCTTCGCCGCGTTGATTCTTGCCTGACGCTGGATGGAGCGATACAGCCATAGGGACACCTGCCGCGTTCCCCGCCCGACACGGCGCACCACCTCCCCTATGCGCCGCCAGGTAGAGGACAAGCCGACGCGAGTGCGCTGAAAAATGGACGGATTCAAGCCGCGCACGAACTCACCACCAGAAACCTCACATCTGCGTTGTCGTGCGCTCCCGCGGAGAAGCGCAATGATACATTACAACATATTCCCCCAGATGTCAAGCCATCAAAAATTACACCGTTGCTGACACTCTCTTCCCCCTCCCCCGATGGATATCGCGGGCTGCCTCCGACGAAATCTGGCGACCGCGGCGACCGGCACCAGCGGGTTTTGTCCGCAGGGGTTTTTCAGATAGGCTCTTGGAGTCTATCCGAAAACTCTCCCCTTCTTACCAAGGAGAGGTCGGGGGAGGTTCACTCCCCTCCTTACCAAGGAGGGGTCGGAGGAGGTCCAGAGCCATCCAACAACCCCCTACGGTCCTCCTGGTAGAGGGAGATAGCGAGTTTTTCGGATAGGCACTCAGTCCATCGTGGGATGCATCGTGTGCCACACCGTCGCCCGCTCAAACGCCAGCGCGACGCGCAAGCGGCGCAGCTTCATCGTAGAGGCAGCCGATGAACATGAGGGCTTGGGGCACACCCCTGAGGAAGCCGCACGGCACGACGACAGCGGGATGTCCCGTCAGGTTGGTGACGCTCAGGCTCGCACTGTCCGGCGCGATGCAGACGTCCCCGTTGGACATCACCTCCTCCATCTTGCGCATCAGCAGCGTGCGGGCACGCTGGGCGCGCAGATATTCGACGGCGGGGATGAAGCGCGACGTGCGGAAGATGTGGCGCTCGATCACCGTCGCGTCGTAATCAATCATCTGCTCCCGATACGGCTCCGCGCCCCGCGTCGTTGGAATCCCTTTCGTGGCGACCAGGTCCTTCACCCGGTAGGGAATGCCGTGCAGCGGACCGCGATATTTGCCGCGCTGGATTTCGCGGGCAGCGGATTCTGTCTGTTCGAGGGCGAGTGCTTCCGTCAACGTCACGGACGCACAGCAGTTGGGGTCCGTATCGCTTCAGCCGCGCCAGATACATTTTCGTCAGGTCAACGGGAGAAATTTTGCGCGTGCACACCAACGCCGCCAGTTGGGTCAGCGTGCCGAAGGCGAGGTCTTCGAGCGTGTTGAACGGGGGCAGCTCCACCCTGCTCAGTTTGAATCTATCTCGCTTGGTGGTGAACCGCTTGCCCGGCGGAGCGGGGTGGGAGGCGATGGCTGGCTCGGTGTCGAGCGGCACGTCAATCTGGCGCAGCGTCTCGTCGTGCGCGAGGTTGCGATTGACGCCCGGCAGCGCCATCGCCTTTTGGGCGTCCATCAACTCAATCCCGATGAGTTGCGCTGCCGCGTTCAGCATCTCCTGCGTAACACGCGGCGGAGGGGCGGCAGCGTCAATCTCCTTGCCCTCGGACACCGCGAGGCTGGCGACCCCCCATCGCCGGCAATCCCTTGATGAAGGTGCGGCGGTCGAGTTGTAAGGCGCGCGGGCTTCGGGCGCGTGAGGGTCGTCGCATCAACTCCTTCGTCCTCCCTTATTCCGTCGCGGCGCGACGGCTGCGTTTTGCGGAGCCTTTGTGAGATGAGTAAGCCTGCCAGAAGTGACATGTCCCGCCCCTCTGTTAGCCATGCGACTTTCTCATCACACCGGAAAAGGTAGAGGACTTGCCGCTGTTGGAGACCTCTCGCCTCGTTGCATCAACTCACGCACCTCGCAAGACGTTCACGCCTCATGCCTGCCGCGCTGCGCGGTCTCATACACCGCCAGCAAATTCTGGGTTGCCCTCACTTACCCGTCGGTCGAGCGGTGCGTCGGGGCGAGCGGGACGCCCCGCCCGAACGTGCCGAGGTGGATGACATCGCTGTCACGATGCGCTCTGGCGTGATGGGCAAGTCGGTGATGTGCACGCCGGTCGCGTCAGCGATGGCGTTGGCGATAGCGGCGAGAGTCGGGATAATCGGGGGCTCACCGATGCCCTTCGCGCCGAAGGGTCCGTCGGGAGCGTTGAGTTCGACCAAGCCGACCTCGACGGGGGGCGCGTCCATCGCCGTCGGTAGCAGGTAGTCGAGAAACGAGCGGTTGACCACGCCGTTGTTGTCATATTGGATCCCTTCGTAGAGCGCCCAGCCCACGCCTTGTACCGCGCCACCTTGAATCTGACCCTCGCACGCCATCGGGTTGATCGCGAATCCCACGTCCTGCGTCGCAATCAGGCGGAGCAGTTTGACGAACCCGGTTTCAGTGTCCACTTCCACCTCGGCGATCTGCGCGGCGATGACTGGCGGTGAGGGCAATTCGGCAATTGAAGCCCTCCCTACGATGGGACCGTTGCCCGACCAAAGACTGATTCTGCCCAACTCGCTGAACGTCATCGAGCGTTTCGGGTCGCGCTTAACGAACACCTTGCCGTCCTTCGTGTCCAACTGCCGGGGCTTGACGCCCAACTGCTCTGCCGCCAACTTGAGGAGTCGCTCCTTCGCTTCTCGCGCCGCCGCCCGTGCCACCGCGCCCTGACCGTAAGTGATGCGACTGCCGCCGCTCACCGCCGCGTAAGGCGCGCTGTCCGTGTCGCCGGTGACAACCAACACGCTCTCGATAGGCACCCCCAACTCCTCCGCGACAATCTGCGCCAACACGGTGTCGCTGCCCGTCAGGTCCACCGCGCCGCTGAAGTGCTTCACCGTCCCGTCCTCGTTGATGGAGACCACACAGGAGGACGGCCCCGCCCAGTTGCTCCACGGACCGACGGCAACGCCCATGCCGCGCCGCTTGACGCCAACCACTGACCGCTGACTCCCGACCCCATGACCAGATGACGGCTGACCTTGAGGTTTTCGGTCTGGGGTCCCGCGGTCTCGTTGTCTTGGGGTCTGTTGTCCCCACCCCGCCATCTCCGCCGCCTTTTGCAGCGTCTCCTTGAACGCCACCGCGATGCGCGGCGGTTTACCGTTTTCGGCGAAGTCGCGGTTGTCTTTGAGGTTTTTCAAGCGGAACGCGACGGGGTCTATGCCGAGTTCTCTGGCGAGCATGTCCATCTGGGACTCATACGCGAACGCCACCTGCGGCACGCTGGGGGCGCGATACGCGCCGGGGTTGGTTTTGTTGGTGTAAACGGAGAACGCCTCCACCTTCACGTTGGGGACACGATACGGTCCGCGCACGAGGTCCACGCCACCGCCTCCCCCTCCCGCATACGCCCCGGTGTCCCAGATGATACGCGCCTGCCGCGCGGTGAGCGTGCCGTCCTTCCTCGCTGCACTTTTCATGTCAATCACGCAGCGCGGAGCGGGCGTTGCCGCCAGCATTTCCTCGACGCGCGTCATTACGATTTTCACCGGCTTGCCCGCCCGGCGCGCCAGCAACACGGCAATCGGTTCCAACATCGCCTCACACTTCCCGCCGAACCCGCCGCCGATCGTTGTGGGAACAACGTTAATCTGCGTCATCGGCACGCCCAGAATTTTCGCCATGCCTTCCAACGTCCAAAAGTGTCCCTGCGTCGTCGTCCAGACCGTTATCTTGCCCGTCGGCGCGACGGAAGCCACAGCCGCGTGTGGCTCAAGGTAACACTGGTGCACCACGGAGAGATGAAACGTGTTCTCCACCACGGCGTCGGCGCGGGCGAACGCCCTGTCCACGTTGCCCTCGCGATCGTGCGAGTGGTCACTGATATTGACGTATTCCACGCCGTCCACGGTGACGGCTGTTTTCAACTCCTCGTGAATCAGCGGCGCGCCGGGCTGCATCGCTTCCAGCGGGTCCATCACCGCCGGCAGCACCGCGTATTCGACCTCAATCAAATCCAGGGCGTCCTGCGCGACCTCCGGCGAACTCGCGGCGACCGCCGCCACCGCCTCGCCCGCGAAGCGCACTTTCCCCTGCGCAAAAATCGGACGCCCCGCGCCTGATGGCTGCGGCAAGTCCTTGTAGGTGATAACCGCCTCCACGCCGGGCAACTGTTCGGCTCGACGAGTGTCCACGCGCACGATCCTTGCGTGCGCATGCGGGCTGCGCAGGATCTTGCCGTAGAGCACGTTGGGCAGTTTCACGTCCGCTGCGTATTCGGCGGCGCCTGTGACCTTCGCCACCGCATCCACGCGCGGCAGGGATTTTCCGACGACAGAGTAATCGGACATGATGTGCTCCTCTCTGACTCTGCTCTCTGCAACGGACGCCGTCGCTGACACCTAAGTAGGTCGCCATAAATTTTGTCACGCTTATCAACGACGCGATGCTTTGCTTCGCTCAGAACGACAAAGCCATAGGGCTGTCACTCGGACAGGATTCATGGCGACCTACCTTATGAGGGCGACCGCGTAACTCCTGAACCTGATGAGATTCTTAACCCGCCCTCGGCGGCTTTCTGCGCTTCCTTCGGCGTGGCTCTGCGTCAGAAGGCTCCACCGGATGTCACGTTGGGCGCTCTAAGAGCGTGTCGGCTCCGGCGCCCTTTTCCCAAGGTTCGACGCCACCGCGTATGACCCGAAAAAGGGGATGGGGACGGGGAGACCCAACGGACGCCAGTTGAGCACGCCATTGCGGGTCGCGGGTTGCCAGTTTCCGCATGAGGTGGTGCCACTCGAACGCCAGTTGACCATCGGTTACGGTCAGTTGCCCCGGCGCTCGCGCACAACCGATCTTCTCAGCGGCGAAGCGGTAGCCCCGGCGGGTGGCTTCCTCATGAACGCCCCGCAGGTAGTCTGCGATGAACCCCATTGGACAGGTCGTGTTTTGGAATCGTCGCAGTTGCGGGTGATGCAAGTAGCCGCGCGTCGCCCCCCGTAGCACGGCTTGGGCGAGAAGCGCTTCCCGCCACAGGGCGACCAGCCCGCGAGCGTCAAGATACTTCGGATGCAGACTCCAGATGCGCATTCGTGTTGATACCCCTTCCCCATCTGCGATGACCGACATCGTGCCCCCGCCACACAGCAGCGCAGGGAGCAAGCGCGTTTAGATATAGACCCCCCCAGCGCAGCATGGTATCCTTCTCCATAGAAGAGGGAGAGCATGCCCGCTGAGATTATAGCAGAAACCTGGGCTATGCCGCAACGCGGAGTGTCTTTGCGTCGTGGCGAGCAGGTGCTCCTGCTGGTCAGCGTGCTGCCCTTTGGGCGCGACCTGCGGCTCATCGGCGGCGTTGACCTCGACGTGCTGCTCCAAAGCAAACGCGACATCACACGCGAGATTGAAAGCAAAGTCCCGCCGCTTCTCCAGCGGGGCGGTTACATTCCTGTCGTGGACGGGCGCGTCCGTGCCAACGTGCCCCTGGAGAACTACCTGCACTATCGGCAAGTGTTGCAGCAAGTCACCCACGCCGTTGGTTGACGGCTGCCCCAGCGGGTGCTATAATGGAAGCGCTCGATGGAGGTGATAAGGAAGGAGGGAGTTGTATGGCGACCGAGCGCGCAGTGATGGCATCGCCTCCCCAACCCGAGGAAGCCTATCGTTTGCGCATGAGTTACGAAGAGTTCCTTGCCTACGTGGACGAAGACGTGCACGCCGAGTGGGTGGAGGGGGAAGTGATTGTTTTTATGCCGCCGAAGACCAGACATCAGTTGATTACAGGTTTTCTTTATCAGTTGCTCAAACTCTTCGCGGATTTCTTCCAGCGGGGCAGGGTGCTCAGCGCCCCTTTCGAGATGAAACTCACGCCCAACGGTCCATCCCGCGAGCCGGACATTTTGTTGGTGGCAGAGGAGCATCGGCATCGGCTGACGGAGGAGCGGCTGGAGGGCGCAGCGGATCTGGTGGTGGAGGTGGTCTCCGACGACAGTGTGACGCGCGACCGCGTGCAGAAGTTTATAGAGTATCAGTCGGCAGGCGTGCGGGAGTATTGGCTGATTGACTCGCGTCCGGGTCAGGAGCAGGCGGACTTTTACGTGCTGGATGAGCAGGGTAAGTTCCGGGCGGTTCCTGTTGGTGAGGATGGCATCTATCGCTCCACCGTCCTACCGGGGTTCTGGCTGCGCGTGGCGGGGTTGTGGGCGGAAGAGTTGCCCGACCCTTTGTTGACCTTTGCCGAGATTGTCGGTCCTTCCAAAGTGATGGACGCGCTGCGGACGATGTTGGAAGGATGAAACATCTGTCCCCGGCGACCGCTACGCCCCTCGGGCGTCATCCCCTCATCTTCTCCTTCAACATTGCCCCTAACCGTTCGACTTCTGTCGGCGGGACCTTGCCCCCGTCGCGGGTGGTGACGTAGAAGGCGTCTTCGGCTTTGCCCGCCCACGAGGTGATTTTCGCGGTGTGAATGTCCAACCCCAGCGCAGCGAGGCTGCGGGTGATGGCGTAGAGCAACCCCTGAGCGTCCTCGGTGACGATGTGAACCACCGTGTGGTCATCGGACAGGTCGTTGCGAATTTCCAGCGTTTCGACGTGAACGGGATGGATTTTTTTGCCTGCTTTTTCGATCAACTCGCGGACGCTGACCTCGCCCAGCAGCACCTGCTTGAGTTGTTCGCCGATGCGCGCGGCGAGCCGTTCGCTGATGGGGCGGTGGTCGCGGGTGACCCAGAGCGTGTCCAGCACCACCCCTCGCCAGTCCTCCTTGAGCGCAGGGAGGGATTCAGGGGGGGTGAGTGTGTGGACGTGGGCGGTGTGAATGTCCACGTCGTTAGCGAAGAGCGTGCCGCAGATTTTACTGAGCAGACCGGGTTCGGGGTCGTCGTAGGCGCAAACCGTCAGTTCGGTGAAGTCATCGCCGGGCGCGTGATAGAAGTCGGTGATGACGCGCTCGGCGGGCAGGCGGTCGAGTAACTTGAGGTGGACGGCAATGGTCGGCAGCGGCGTGTTGACGACGTAGGAGGCGGGCAGCGTATCGCATAGCTGCCGCAGCGTCTCTTCGGATATCAGGTGCCGCAGTTCCATCCGCACGCGCTGGCGTTCCTGTTCGGCGCGCGCGTCCCAGTCCGCGCCCTCTGCCTCCAGCAGCGCGTTGAGCACGCGCAGGTACAGTTCGTCCAGCAGCCGCAGATCCATGCTGGTGTAACCCTTGCTGCCGACGGCGCGCGTGTCCACGTTCGACAGCAGGTAAAGCATTTTGAGCGTCGTGGCGTCGCCGACGGTTGCGGCGATGCTCTGAATCGTCGAAGGCGAGTCCAGGTCGAACAGCCGCGAGGCACGCGCCAGCAACAGATGCTCCCGCACCAACTTTTCGAGCAGCGCGACGCGATGCGCCTCCAGCCCCAGTCGCTCGCCGATGCGCCGTGCCATCGCCGCGCCCGTGAGGCAATGGTCGCCCTGGGGGTCGAGTTTGCCGATGTCGTGCAGCAGCACCGCAAGCGTCAGGACCTCCCAATCATTGATGTCGTTCGCGGCGTCGCGCAAGAGTTGTCCGCTGTCAGGCTCTTGAGTGAGGGCGCCGAGG